>NZ_VPBT01000042.1:0-6264 GCF_013418555.1 Acinetobacter sp. YH12134
TCCGTTGATACAGCGAAAGGCACAGCTCAAGGCTTAGTTAATGCATTGCCAGCCTCTGAAGCAGTACAACAAACAGAGCTTCAAGGTCGTTTAGATGACTTGAACACCACAGTTCCTGCGGTGAACGATACCGACAGCGATGGCGTGATTGACAGTAACGTTGCAGCAGCAGAAGCGGCAGTCGTTGCGGCTGAAGAAGCAGAGCAAGATCTTATCGATGCGATTGCAGGCAAAGGCGGCATCATCAATCCTGCTGACAAAGCAGAATTGGATGCACTTAAAGCAGCCGTTGATACAGCGAAAGGCACAGCTCAAGGCTTAGTTAATGCATTGCCAGCCTCTGAAGCAGTACAACAAACAGAGCTTCAAGGTCGTTTAGATGACTTGAACACCACAGTTCCTGCGGTGAACGATACAGATGGCAACAATGAAATCGACCCTGTGACTTTAGCGACGATTAACGAAGACCAATCGTTTATCGTGAGTAAAGCAGATTTGTTGGCTAAAGCTTTGAATCCGAATGCTACGATTACCAATTTAAGTTCGGCTGACGGTACATTTACGGACAACGGCAATGGCACATGGACATTTACACCAAAAGCGAACTATGCAGGTAATGCACAGTTCACTTATAAGATTGATGGTGTAAATGCTTCTGCAAACTTTACAATTACTGCCGTTGCCGATGCAGTCAACATTACCCTAAAACAAGATATTTGGGATAACAGTGCTTCAGGCGGTGCAACAGGAACAGTGCCATTACAAACCCCACCACCATCGACTGGACTGATCTTCAAAAAATATACCAATATTTTAGAGTCTGCATACGTTGGGAGTGGTAGTACTGCTGTCAATTTAAGAGCGGCGTTTAAAGCCAATATTTTGGAAGGCAAAATGGAGGCTACAACACCGACAGAGCAAGGGCGTGAACTGACTGTAAGTGGTGACATTACCCAAAGGAATGGCGTATCTTTCACTGGACTCATCTACTTAGAAGCAGGTAAACAATACAGCTTCAAAGGTTACTCAGATGACGGTATGCATATTGAACTGGGTGGTCAAGTACTGGTCACTACAACTGGTGATGCTTATGGAAACTATGGTCCAACTGCGAATAATGCAAATGGTATCCCGAATGTGGGTGTCTTTACTCCAGCACAATCGGGTTATTACACCTTAGAAGCCTATTTCACCAATATGAATGATGCGGGCAGCTACTCAATTGATATTTTGGAGCGTCAAAATGGTGCAACGACATGGCCTACGACAGGTAAGCCATTAACTTCAGCCAACTACTCGATTTATGGCAGCGCTGAAGAATTGATGAGTTTGGGTGCTAATGTCGGTACATTTGTGCCAAATACGACAGATAAAAATGACGGTGGTTATTTCTCTGCCGAAGCGGTGGATAACGGACTGAAAGATACCTTAATTAAACTGGCAGGTATTCAGATTGATCTGATTGATACTGATGGTTCGGAAACAATGACTGCCTTGGTAATGGGTGACATTCCAGTCGGTGCAATCTTAACCGATGGCACACACACCTTTACGGCAAGTCATGGCAATACTTCGGTCAGTATTCAAGATTGGGCATTGAACAAACTCAGTATTCAGCCGCCTTTGGGTTATACAGGTACTTTTAATCTTAAAGTTTCTGCCACTACGTTCGAAGGTAGTAATAGTGTTACAACAGTGACAGACAAAACTATGCCTGTCACGGTCGTTGATTTTAACTTGGGTACAAATGGTTTAGATCTGAACTTAAAAACGAGTGATGATTTATTCCTAAAAGGTACAGCAGGCAATGATACTTTAAACTCTGTGACACTCTCGGCTGTGATTCAAGGTTCGGATATTCAAAATGCCTCAGACCATTTCCAATTGACATTCCTAGATGGGAAAGATGGGCTGTATATCACTCAAATCGAGATTGATATGGCTGGTGCAGCAGGCAATCGATACTTTGACTTTACTGATGGTGGTTTGAACGGGACAGGTAAACATCCTAAAGATCATATCGGGGCATTGACTACAGGCATTAATACCAATGCAATTACGTGGGCAGGTGATGGTACGAAGAAAATGACCATTACCTTTGCCGCCAATGACTTTGGCGTGGGAGATAAACTGTATTTTGGTACTGATGTGGATGCGGGTCTTCCCGCAAGTATCAGTGCTAACGAGTTGGTGGGTACCACAATCACTTATACCCTGAGTGATGGTACTACGCATACTGCTACTTTTGCAGGTAGTAACAATGTGATTTCTGCAACAGCGGGAACCAAGCAAAACCACTATATTGATGGTCAAGCAGGTGATGACACGATTTATGGTACATCAGGCGATGACTACCTTGTTGGTGGTGAGGGCAACGACATACTTCATGGCGGTGCAGGTAACGATTATCTTCTTGGTGGTGCTGGCAACGACACGCTTAATGGCGGTGCAGGCAACGACACGCTCTATGGTGGTGCAGGCAATGACACCCTCAATGGCGGTGATGGTAATGACATCCTGAATGGTGGTGCAGGTAACGATATCCTGAATGGTGGTGCAGGTAATGACATTTTAACAGGTGGTTTGGGTGTAGATACCCTCATTTACAATGTCTTGACTGCTGGCGATGCCACCGCAGGTAATGGTAAAGACACATGGACGGATTTTGAAACACAAGACAAAATCCAGTTTGATCAGAATTTCTTTACTGGACTGCTTGCGTCTGATTTAAGTGATACTGCAAAGGTCGGGAAGTTTATTAGCGTCAGCAATGATGCGAATGGCAATGCCGTACTTAAAGTTGATCGTGATGGTGACTTAGCGACTTATGGCAAAACTGATTTGCTGGTAATTGAACATCAAGCAGGTTTAACCTTGCAACAACTACTTGATAATCATCAAATTATCATTGGTTAATTTATGGGGGTAGATTGAGTTACGGCTTGATCTGCCCAGCACTTAAAAAAGCAGTGTGCGATGCATGCTGCTTTTCTTTGTTTTTAAAGTAAGCGTCCGCTGAGCCCCACTTTTTCTAACTCATTAATACCGCGATAGTGTCCACTAAAATTTAAGTGGACACCTATTTATGGATTTAAAGACAGTTATAGACACTGCACCAACGCTAAAAAAGCCCCGTCGAACCTTCACGGCTGAATTTAAACATCAACTTATTCAGCAATCCCAGCAGCCAGATACATCGGTGGCTAAGGTCGCAATGCAACATCAGATCAATGCCAATCTGTTGCATAAATGGATTCGTCAGTCCAGATCAATGGTTCCATCATTAACAATCTCATCCATTCCACAGACCGACTTCCTTCCCGTCATTCTTCACCCGACGCCAGTCAAACAAGAAGCACCTCCGCCACCTGTGCCAGAGAAGAAAGCTACCGCTCATATCAGGATTCCATTACATGATGAACAAGGTTCAGTAAGGGATCAGATGATCGAAATCGAATGGCCGGTGGAGTCTGCAACTGAATTACTGCTTTTACTTCAGGGCTTGATCAAGTGATCCGTATCGATGCAATCTGGTTGTCTACCCAGCCGATGGACATGCGTGCGGGTATGGATACGGCTAGGGCGCAGATCATGAAAGCCTTTGGCTCGATCAAACCGCATTGCGCCTACCTGTTCTGTAATAAACGTGGCCATCGTATGAAAGTACTGGTGCATGATGGACTGGGCATCTGGCTGTGTGCCCGGCGGCTGGAACAGGGCAAATTTCACTGGGCTAAAGTTCACCAGGGTGAAAACGTAGCTCTCAGTCCAGAACAGTTACAGGCACTAATTCAGGGTTTGCCCTGGCAGCGCATTGGACGACAACAAGTGGTAACAATGCTCTAAACTAGGCTGTTCCATTCTGCTATTCTCCAAACGTTCTATTTCCTCTGCGTCATGACCTCAGGCATACTGCGGTCATGAAAATGCTGCCTGATTTAAGCCAACTGACCCATGAACAACTGCTGGAATTCACCAGACAGTTGGCAATGCAGCATCAACAACTCGCAGAAGATAAACAACAATTAGATGCTCAAGTTCAACATCTGGAAGTATCAAATCAACAATTAGATGCCAAAGTTCAACATCTTGAAGTCACCAATCAGCAATTAGATTCTAAAGTTCAGCATCTTTCTATTCTCAATCAAAAATACGAGCATGAACTGGCGCTGTTTAAAAAGCATAAATTCGGCAGTAAAAACGAACATCTCACCGCAAAACAAATCCATCTATGGGACGAAGCGGTCGAAGAAGATATCGCAGCCGTTGATCTGGAATTAGAACGATTAAATGCAGATAAAACCGATGCAGCGACACACAAAGCCACAGTCAACAAACCTAAACGTCGACTGCTGCCAGATCATCTACACACCATCCGTATTGAGCATGAACCTGCATCAACCCAATGCAGTTGTGGCTGCCAGTTACGTCGTATCGGCGAAGATATCAGTGAAAAACTGCATTTCAGACCGGCACAGTTCTATAAGGAACAGCATGTCCGTGGCAAATGGGTCTGTGATCAGTGCGACACTCTGACTCAGCAAGCGATGCCCGCCTATGTGATTGATAAAGGCATTGCTTCACCTGAATTGCTTAGCCATGTGCTGGTATCGAAGTATGCCGATCATTTGCCGCTGTACCGTCAGCGCCTGATCTATCAGCGGGCTGGCATTGATCTGTCCAGATCTACTTTATCTGACTGGATTGGTCGCTGCGGTGTAGAACTGGAGCCTCTGGCCAATGCCTTAAAAGAGGTGGTGCTGCAACAGCGGGTGATCCATGCCGATGAAACGCCGGTCACCATCATGCGGATGGGTGAGAATGAGAAGAAACCGAAGAAAGGTTATGTCTGGGCCTATGCCACCACACAGTACAATCCAGTTCAAGCCGTGATCTATGACTTTCAGGATAGCCGTTCAGGTCAGCATGCAGAAGAGTTCCTGAATGGCTGGCAGGGCCATCTGGTCTGTGATGATTACAGTGGTTATAAAGCACGCTTTAAATCAGGCGATGTCATTGAGGTGGGCTGCATGGCACATGCACGTCGTAAATTTCATGAACTGCATGTGACCGGGAAAAGTCAGATCGCTGAACAGGCATTACTGATGATTCAGAAACTGTATGCGATAGAAGCAGAACTCAGGAAAAAGACCGATAGTACAGCAGAACACCGCCGCGAATACCGACAACAGCACAGCCAACCGGTGATGCAACAACTGTATGAATGGCTCAACCAACATGATCTGACGGTGCCATCGAGTTCTCCAACCGCCAAGGCCATCAATTACAGTCTGAAGCGTTGGCCAGCCTTAAGCCGCTATCTGGATGATGGCAATCTACCCATTGACAATAACTGGGCAGAGAACTCAATGCGTCCCTGGGCATTGGGCCGTAAGAACTGGTTGTTTGCAGGTTCGCTGCGCAGTGGACAGCGAGCGGCAAATATCATGACTTTAATCCAGTCAGCAAAGCTGAATGGGTTGGATCCGTATGCCTATCTCAGTGATGTGCTGAAAAGGCTGCCGACGCATAAAGCGACCCAAATAGAAGAATTACTGCCACATCGCTGGAAATCCAACTCAAATTAAAAAATAGGCATGGGGTTCAGCGGACGCTTACAATTATTAGACAAAATTATGACTTTTAATTTTCTGTGTAATGAAGCTTTATATATTCTTAATATTTACCCTGAAGCCGAAGTCCTTCGACTACATTTAATACAGTAGCTAATCCCTGAGTAGTCTGAATCTGTTTTATCGGAATGCCTTTGGTTAGCTTATTTGGTGACTTCATAAAATGCTGCATCCATTTAGCCTCTCCACCTGTTAGAGCATCTAGTGATATCGCAATACGAATTAAAATAATTGCGAGTTCTCCCTGACTTGAATCGGGATCTAACTCAAGCGAATTTAAAGTTTCCACTGAATCTAAATTGATAACGATAGCAAGCTGGTCCAGTGGCAAACCAAGTTGTTTTGCAGATGATAAAACAGCTTTAGTTAATACCTTTTTTTGTTTTGCAGTTTTTTCTGACGTTTTATGCATGACTGATCTCAGTTTCAGACGTTGCTGATACCTAGAGTTTATACTATTTGATTATCGTTTCTCAGACATCCAATTTTTACTGAAGATATATTAGATCTCTTGCGAAAGTCGTTATTGCAAGTTCATCCGGTTTACCAGTGCAGCGATTAAGTTAATGCGTAAACCGAATCTTTTCCGTCTATTTCGATAGCGTTCACTTAGTATTCTAAATCTTTTCAA
>NZ_VPBT01000043.1:0-5760 GCF_013418555.1 Acinetobacter sp. YH12134
AGATATGTTTTACCTGAGAGACGGATGAGGAGTTACCCAAGAGTTGTAAAAGGAAAACCTCAAAAATACCCAAGAAAAAGCCAGTCAATCTCTTAACTGACTGGCATTATCCTGATGGAGTGCTTTTTTTATGCAGCTGTATGGATTGTTGTATTGATCAGCGCCATGACAAACCTCACAAAACATAACAAGAATACATCGGCCTGTAGCCCTAATGCTGTTCCGGATTTGCTAGTTTATGGACTTCGCCTAGAAAAATACGGAGTCATTCCATGGTACTCGAACAACAGCCGACCTTAGAATTATTATTTGAACAACTGGGTTTAGCCGCAGACGAAGCATCTATTGAGCAATTTGTGCGTGCCCATCAATTGCCGGCAGAAGTGACCTTGCCCGATGCCGGATTCTGGAGTGAGGGACAAAGCGCCTTTTTACGCGAACACTGGCATCAGGATGATGAGTGGATTGTGATTATCGACAAATTAAACCAGTTACTACACGTTGAAAGCGACAAGCTAGCGCAATAAGCCGGAGCCAGTTCAATCAGGCTCATCCGCCTTACATGCTTTGGTACAAAAAAATACAACAAGCGCAGTCACAAGGCTGTGCTTTTGTGCAGAATTCTTATAACGTAAAGCTACAATACAGTAAAAAAATGCTGAGGAGGGCGCCATGTTTGATCAGCAACCCACATTAGAACTGTTATTTGAGCAGCTGGGTCTAGAGTCCAGTTCAGAAGCCATTGATCAATTTATTGAAAGCCATCAATTAACTTCCGATATTCCCCTACATAAAGCCGCATTCTGGAGCAAGGCCCAGCACGATTTCATTATCAGTCACTGGAAAAGTGATGATGAATGGGCCATCGTGATTGATGTCTTAAACGAGCAATTACATACCGAACATAAGCTTTCCGGCTCTTGCGAACTTTAATCACAAATTGAAACAACAAACCTGGTCGCAAAGACTAGGTTTTTTTTGCTTTATCTTATAAGTTAGATGGATAAATAACTACAATTTATCTGATATATAAGGAGGGCGAGATGCTCAATCACAACACACCATCCTTAGCTCTATTATTTTCTCAACTTGGTTTAGCCAATAGTCCGGCGGCCATTGAACTTTATGTACGTACCCATCAACTGCCTTCCCATATTTCTTTGCATGATGCGCCGTTCTGGAATAAATCCCAGCGTGCTTTATTAATCAGTCATCTGGTCCAGGATGATGACTGGGCGATCTGGGTCGATGAATTGAATCAACAATTACATATGGATGCCTATAAAGCCCAAACCGCTTAATCCTGCCTGAAGATTCAAGCGTTTCTGTAGTCCATAAAAAATGCCTCAATCAATGAGGCATTTTTGTTGTTAAATATTTTTTTCGTGCTGAGCTTTAGTGTAAACGCGGCTGAATCAGCTGCACAAACCAGCTTTGACCATGACAGTGTTCAAAGGCAGTATGTTCACGTAGTACATCGGCATCAAACTCGGCTGTTTTACGGTATTTGGTCAGCCAATGCTGAGTCAGGGCATTTTCTTTTTTCGCTGCGCTGGCATAGGCCAGGAACAGGTAAATATCGCCATGATTATAATTGGTCAGCGGTTTTAGAATCTGCTGGGTAATTAAGGCAAAGCGGGTTTCCTGGCTGATTTCAAAATACAGCATATAGGCCTTGGCCAGGGTTAAGGACAGATTTAAATATAAGGACAGCGGCATTTCCTCAAATTCAACCCGGCCTTGCTCCAGCAGCACAATCGCTTCTTGCAGGAAATAGGTCTGTTCCTGACGGACCTGACTCAGCATCACCAGTTCTAGGCGTAATGAAGCACGTTCCAGCGCCAGTTCCGGGGTGTTGCCCTGTAAATAGAGCTGGTCAGTTTCACCGATACGCTGAATAATCGGTTGGGTGGTATCACGCATCGGCACAATCCTCAGTTCACAATACGGTTTATATGAGGCCACTTGCCAGGATTTAAAGGATCACCACAACTGTGGATCACTACGCAGCCAGGCAGTAATCGAAAGGCGCTGCTGTTTGGAGAGCAGCACTTCATGCAGCAAATCACTTTGGAATAAGGCCATCCGGTTGGGCTGTGGCGCAATGATCTGCCATTCGCCCTGTTTGTCCTGCAAGCGTAATTCACCGCCCCAATCGGCCTGCCACTGTTCATGCAGATAAAAGACGCAGGAAATCATCCGGCCATTTTTACCTTGCGGATTATCGCGGTGCAGGGCATAAAATTCGCCGGCGTTATAACAGGCAAAATGGGCTTCGACTTCCTTAATGCCCAGAAAAAAGGCACGATTTAATTGCTCGGCCAGCGCCATTAAGGTTTGGGTATGCTGCTCGGCAACCGGCAGGCTTGAATCCAGCCATAAGATATGATCACTGCGAATCTGGCTGACCACACCGTTTTGAATGGCTGCGTTACGAAACTCATTCAAATGTGCGGTACATTCTGCTACCAAAGCTTGTACATAATCCTGTGGATAGGCATCATCAATCAGGGCATAACCGGATTGATCCAGATCATTGAATATCTGTTCCAGATTCCAGGACGATGGTAGAGAATGTGTTTGCATAGGCAAAACTCGAACAAGGATAAAAAAGCGGGGGAACTATTTTAGAGCAAGATAAGCCTCTGAATGAAACTTTTTTTCATGCTAAAATACCGGTTGATTTCAGGAATTAAAGAAACATGAATTACCGTCACCATTTCCATGCAGGCAACTTTGCCGATGTCATGAAGCATGTGCTTTTGCTTCAGTTACTGACACGTTTAAATGCCAAAGATAAACCTTATCGCTATATTGATACACATGGCGGTGCAGGCAAATACGACTTATCTTTAGCACCTGCACAGAAGTCGGGTGAGTTCTTAAATGGTATTCACCGTCTGGTCAAACTGGATGACTCGATTATCCGCAATGCACCGGAAGGCGTGAAGCAGTATCTGAATCTGGTCGAGCAGATGCGCGAGACGGATGGCAAGGGTGCTTATCCGGGTTCACCATGGTTTGCCTTACAAGGCATGCGTGAGATGGATAAAGCCACGGTGTTTGAAATGCAGCGCGATGTTTTTCAGCAATTGCGCAGCAATATCCGTGACCGTCGTGCCGGCTTGCATGAACGTGATGCTTATGAAGGCCTGCTTGGGGTAATTCCACCGAAAGAAAAACGCGGTCTGGTCATGATTGACCCGCCTTATGAGCTGGAACGTAAAGACTTCCCGCAGCTGGTAGAACTGCTGGTCGCGGCCTATAAAAAATGGCCAACAGGCGTGTTTGCGGTGTGGTATCCAATTAAAGACCGCGCCATGATTGAACGTTTTGAAAAGAAAATGTACAAATCGGGCATTCGCCGTCAGCTGGTTTGCGAAATCTGTGTCTGGCCAGATGATACCCCGGTTGGCTTGAATGGCTGTGGTTTACTGGTGATCAATCCACCTTGGAAATTCTCTGAAGATGCAGATGAAGCCTTACAATGGTTATTCCCGCATTTACGCATGCAGGACAATGGTGGACATGCAGCAGTACGCTGGCTGGTTGGCGAATAAGCCAAACAGCCCCAACAGAGATTAGGTTAGAGTTAGGACATAAAATAATGATAAACACACCGAAGCCCGAGGGTGATTCCGTGACGCGTGAACATGATTACGATGGAATCACATTTGAAGTGGTGGAAGAGGAACGTACCCGCGAGGGGCAAAAGGTCAAACGCCGTGGCATCTACCTGTGGCCTAATCTCATTACCACCGCGGCCTTGCTGTCGGGCTTTTATTCAATTATTGCCAGCATGAATGGCGAATATAGCCAGGCCATTTATGCCATTTTCCTGGCGGCCTTATTTGATGGTTTAGATGGCCGCGTTGCGCGTGCCATTGGTGCGCAAAGTCCGTTTGGTGAGCAGTTTGACTCCTTGTCCGATATGCTGGCCTTTGGTGTGGCCCCGGCAATTTTAATGTATAGCTGGAGCCTGAATGATCTGGGCCGGATTGGCTTGGCCTGCTGTTTTGTTTATACCGCCTGTGCGGCTTTCCGTCTGGCGCGTTTTAATGTGCAGATTGGCGTGGTTGATAAACGCTATTTTATTGGCGTGGCCAGTCCATTGGCGGCTTTAATGCTGGTGTCGCTGGTCTGGGTCGGCCGCGATTTTCCTGAAATTTATAATATTCAGGACTTTGGTATTCAGATCATCAACGCCGTGATTATTGTGGCGGTTGGCTTGCTGATGATTTCCAATATTAAATATTATTCCTTTAAGACATTGGACCGTAAGCGGGTGCCGTTTATTGTGCTGCCAATTGCCGTTTTTGTACTGGCGGCCATGACCTATAATATTCCGGTCGGTATTCTGGTGATTTCTATCATCTATGCATTATCAGGTTTTGTGACCACTTATATGGCGAGAAAAACCGCCGAATCATAACAAGATGACACCCAGGAGCTTGCTATGCAGATGTTTCAAGATTTTCTCGATCGATCCAAACAACTGAATCAAGCTCCACATCAACTCAAGCTTGAGCAGCTGCCTTTTCACGCCCCGAACCAGAAATATAAAATCATTCATCAGGGGCTGATGATTCCCAATTTGCCCGCGCCCTTACATTATCTTAATTTCCTGAGCCTGATTGGGCAGCCAAATGCCCCGATGCTGCGTAATGACAGCGCGATTCAAACCCATCCGCTGGATACTGCTACGGTACTGGTCAGTTCCAGTCCACATATGGTGGGGCAGCTCAGCAGTTATTCAGTGGAAAAAGAATGTTATTTCAAGCCGGCACTGTTTCAGTTTGGTGGTCGGGAGCAGCTAGAAGGACATTTTCCAGAGTTTCGGGTCCAACGTCTGGATTCTGAACTCAGTTTTGATCTGAAGATTCGTACTACCGCCGTAATTTCCTATTTTGCCAAGCTACGCATGGGGCTGGCCGATCACTGGTCTTTGCTGTGTGAATGCAGTGGACAGCTTCAATATAAACAGCAACATTATCAGATCCAGCAACTCGGCAGTTTTGAATATGCGCGAGCCATTAATTTTCCTTATCTACCTTTAGCCTTTTTTACCTATCAGGTGATTAATCTGCAGCAGCAACGGCAGTTATTACTGGCCCAAGTGCGAGATCGCTTTAACCGGATTTTGCAGTCGCGGATGTATTTGCGTGACCTGAGCAGCGGCCAAAGCCAGCTGTTTGATGAAGGCGTATATTTTAAAGTGCACCGGGTTTATCCGGCGGTGATGACTCCAAACCGGCAAAGCATGTATCTGCCGCGTGAATTTGAATGGTGTTACAGCGGTGCAGATGGCACGCGTATCCATATTCAGGCACAAAGCCGCGGGGATTTTAAATTTGGCTTGGCTGCAGGTTATGTCGGCAGTTTTCATTATCAGGTCAAAATAAATGATGTCGAAGAACAGGGCGAAGGCGGCTATTGTGAATATATTGATTGTCGCGCCTTAAAATGGCAGGAAAAAAATCAGGCAGAAAAATTAGGTGATCATTTGGCCAATCCGGTCCCATTTTTAGTGAAAAAAGAAAAATAAGTGTATTTTTGTTGAATAAATAAACAGTTGTGTCGTATTTCCCAAAATAATTAAAAATAGGGGTTGCGTCAGGTTTCATTTGCTCTATAATGCACATCCATCGGCGGTGATGTTGATAAAAACTTGTTGATAAACAAGGATTTAACTAAAATGGTTGAGTTCTGGTTTAGGTGGTAAGTTTAGAAATAAAATCAATATTGCATGTTGACTTTCTA
>NZ_VPBT01000044.1:0-5644 GCF_013418555.1 Acinetobacter sp. YH12134
GCATGTTCCGCGTCCTTGCAATACTGTGTTTACATACAGTCTATCGCTTAGCGGAAAGTTCTTTTACCCTCAGCCGAAATGCCTGCCGTTGCTAGACATTGCCAGCCAGTGCCCGTCACTCCCACTCGATTGTAAACAAGCACACAAAACCCTTTAGTGACAACAATTTGCAAGAACTATCAGGCTCAGTGCCATGAAAAATACCATGACCAGATCATGAGGTTGAACACGGCTTGCGCCGGCAGCGTTCACGCTCCTGGTCGGCGATCTCGCCCGGCTGCAATGCTAGCTCAGCATCGGTCATGCGCTCCAGCACGTCGCGTAGGCGGATGGTGCAAGGAATGGGCGGCAGCTCGAACTCATAGCCGCCGGCGATCATTTCGGCCGCAATCTCCTCGGTGATGAAAAACGGCTCGTCGTCTTGGTTCGGCTTCTTCATGCCCTTTCCTCCTGGCGCTCATCCTGGCCGACAGCGGCCAGGGCATCGGCTTCCGTCAATGCGTCCTCCACGAACGCGCCGTGCTGCTTCGCTTCGGCCTGGCTGACCTCGGCCCATATCCGTTTCACCTGGGCCGCACTGTACCCGGCCAGCTCGGCGGTCTTGTTGATGCTGTAGCCGGACTTGCGCAGCGCGACAACTTGGGCGCGGCGCTTCGGATCAGCACGGCGGCCCTTGTACCGCCCGGCCTGGCGGGCCAACTCAATGCCTTGGCGCTGGCGTTCGCGCCTGTCCTCGTAGTCGTCGCGGGCCATCTGCAAGGCCAGGCGAAAAAGCATGATCTGCACGGCTTCCAGCACGATCTTGGCGACGCCCTGGGCCTCGGCCGCCAGGTCGGATAGATCGACCACGCCAGGGACGGCCAGGCGTGCGCCTTTGGCCTGTATCGAGGCCACCAGGCGCTCGGCCTCGGGCAAAGGTAGGCGGCTGATGCGGTCGATCTTCTCGGCAATGACCACCTCGCCGGGCTGTAGGTCGCCGATCATGCGCAGCAGCTCAGGCCGGTCGGCGCGTGCGCCGGATGCCTTCTCACGGTAGA
This sequence comes from Acinetobacter sp. YH12134, assembly GCF_013418555.1. Lineage (NCBI taxonomy): Bacteria > Pseudomonadati > Pseudomonadota > Gammaproteobacteria > Moraxellales > Moraxellaceae > Acinetobacter > Acinetobacter sp. YH12134. The sequence continues at coordinate 1,038 of NZ_VPBT01000044.1, forward strand.
TGCCGGCGACGTAGTAGCCGGCGGCCTTCGCGGCCGTAGTGATCGCCTCTTGGCGTTCCAAGTCCTGCGCGTCGGTGCTGACGCGCAGATAGACCCGCGCCACCATCGGCGCGGCTACTGGCTTCGTCCTGCGCATACTTGCGGGCTCCTTTGGGCATACTCAAATGCACCCATCTTAAACTGGCAGCTAATGTACAAAAGTTGATAGAAGCACACAAGTTCAATTTTGCACTTCTGCCCCACTATTGCAAAACTGCTTGTTAGTAGCCGTTTTTTCTTACTGTTTATAGATTCAATAATTTTTGAAACGAAAAATTGGGACTAAACATTTCGGTTTCGTTTTCTGTCGATTCGTCCTGCGTATCTTTTGCATAAACAAACATTTGTTGTTCGTAGTTTTCGATGGCATTTTCAATACTTGTAAATTCTCCGTTTGTAAGGTTTTCAGACAATATCAAAGCATCCAATAATCCCGTATTTACACCCTGTCCTGCAAAAGGCGACATCAAATGAGCAGCATCGCCAATCATTGTTATGGGTAATGGACGGTTACTTTTCCAATCATTGTTCAAAGGAAATTTCCTTGTGGGCAAGCATTGAAATGTTGATACCGAACGTATTAATTGTTTGTAAACTTCACTCCATTTGGAAAATCTTTTCAATAAAAAATCGGCAACGCTGTTTCTGTCCTGAAAATCTAAGGGAATTTTATTTTTCCATTCATCGGGCGTTTTAAAACTAATTCCTAAATACAATGCACCATTATTATTGGGATTGGCAAACAATAAAATGCCCTGATGTCCCGCCATTAATCGGTTGCCGTTGCATAGCTGAAAAAATCCGGGACAGTTTATTTCCGGTTGAAGAATATCAGCTTGGATGTTGAAAGTACCGGTTTCTTCAACTTGCGTGTCGGTAACAAAGCTCCTTATTTTCGACATTCCACCATTGGCAAGAATAACCAAATCTGCTGTTTCACTCGGTTTATTCTCAAAAGTTAGTGTCCACTTCTTCTTACCAGGTTCAAGCATAACAAGTTTTCTATCCCAAATAACCGTGTCGTTTTCTAAACTATTCAACAAGATAGCCCTTAAGTCATTTCTGTTTATTTCAGGATTGTCAAATCGATTTTCGGGCTTTACATTTTTTGTGGATAAAATATTGCCTTTTTCATCAGCAATATTTACACCCATTGGTAAGGCTAAGTCATAATAAGTTTGTAACAATCCCGCTTTTTTCATTGCTTCCTGACCTGAACCTTTGTGTAGGTCAAGGGTTCCACCAAAAATTCTTGCCTCTCGGTCGTTGTCTCTTTCGTAAACTGAAACGTCTATGCCGTTTTGCTGTAATAATTTTGCCATAGTCAGTCCAACGGGTCCACCACCAATTATTGCAACGTTCTTATCACTAAGTAAATTCATTTGTTTGTCCGTATCTATTCGCATTGTCATTCAAAAATGGCACATAACAAGTGGCTATACGCCAAATGGCGTATATATCCACTATATCTTATTTTGCTAAACCTTTCATTATCAGTGACAAATCCGTTTTCAACCGTTTACCGTTCGTTTCTACTCTCTCAAAAGGATTTATATTCATAGTGCTTTTTGTTAAGTTTTGCTCAAATATACAAATCCTTTCTATATATCTAACAAATCCATCGGACTTTTTAATTGTTCCATTCCCTTGGTGGTAATATGTGTATAAACCTCAGTTGTTTTACTGCTTGAATGACCTAACAACGATTGAATATAACGTAAACTCGTACCATTCTCAAGCAAATGCGTTGCAAAGCTATGTCGTAAGGTATGTACAGTAACTTCCTTTTGAATCTTTACTTTTAAAACAGCTGCTTTAAAAATGTTTTGAATACTTCGGCTTGAGTATGCGCCACCTTTTTGACCTTCAAATAAATAATCTTTTGGTTTATATTCCATAAAGTATGTTCTTAAAATAATTAATGTTTTCTCAGATAAAATGGTATAACGATCTCTTTTTCCTTTTGACTGTTCTATACGAATTTGCATGCGCTTGGAGTCAATGTCTTTTATTTTCAGGTTTATACATTCAGAAATGCGCAAACCTGCCGAATAAATAGTCATCAGAATAGCCTTGTGTTTCACGTTTTCAATAGCGCGTAGTACCCGAATGGTTTCTTCTTCACTCATCACAACAGGAAGTGTTTTTTCTTTTTTTGGTCTTTCGATGAAATATGTTTTCCGTTGTCCACCCAAAACACGTTCGTAATAAAACTGGCACTGTTGCAAAGTTAGCGATGAGGCAGCCTTTTGTCTTATTCAAAGGCCTTACATTTCAAAAACTCTGCTTACCAGGCGCATTTCGCCCAGGGGATCACCATAATAAAATGCTGAGGCCTGGCCTTTGCGTAGTGCACGCATCACCTCAATACCTTTGATGGTGGCGTAAGCCGTCTTCATGGATTTAAATCCCAGCGTGGCGCCGATTATCCGTTTCAGTTTGCCATGATCGCATTCAATCACGTTGTTCCGGTACTTAATCTGTCGGTGTTCAACGTCAGACGGGCACCGGCCTTCGCGTTTGAGCAGAGCAAGCGCGCGACCATAGGCGGGCGCTTTATCCGTGTTGATGAATCGCGGGATCTGCCACTTCTTCACGTTGTTGAGGATTTTACCCAGAAACCGGTATGCAGCTTTGCTGTTACGACGGGAGGAGAGATAAAAATCGACAGTGCGGCCCCGGCTGTCGACGGCCCGGTACAGATACGCCCAGCGGCCATTGACCTTCACGTAGGTTTCATCCATGTGCCACGGGCAAAGATCGGAAGGGTTACGCCAGTACCAGCGCAGCCGTTTTTCCATTTCAGGCGCATAACGCTGAACCCAGCGGTAAATCGTGGAGTGATCGACATTCACTCCGCGTTCAGCCAGCATCTCCTGCAGCTCACGGTAACTGATGCCGTATTTGCAGTACCAGCGTACGGCCCACAGAATGATGTCACGCTGAAAATGCCGGCCTTTGAATGGGTTCATGTGCAGCTCCATCAGCAAAAGGGGATGATAAGTTTATCACCACCGACTATTTGCAACAGTGCCGATAAAAATATATCATCATGAACAATAAAACTGTCTGCTTACATAAACAGTAATACAAGGGGTGTTATGAGCCATATTCAACGGGAAACGTCTTGCTCGAGGCCGCGATTAAATTCCAACCTGGATGCTGATTTATATGGGTATAGATGGGCTCGCGATAATGTCGGGCAATCAGGTGCGACAATCTATCGATTGTATGGGAAGCCCGATGCGCCAGAGTTGTTTCTGAAACATGGCAAAGGTAGCGTTGCCAATGATGTTACAGATGAGATGGTCAGACTAAACTGGCTGACGGCATTTATGCCTCTTCCGACCATCAAGCATTTTATCCGTACTCCTGATGATGCATGGTTACTCACCACTGCGATCCCCGGGAAAACAGCATTCCAGGTATTAGAAGAATATCCTGATTCAGGTGAAAATATTGTTGATGCGCTGGCAGCGTTCCTGCGCCGGTTGCATTCGATTCCTGTTTGTAATTGTCCTTTTAACAGCGATCGCGCATTTCGTCTCGCTCAGGCGCAATCACGAATGAATAACGGTTTGGTTGATGCGAGTGATTTTGATGACGAGCGTAATGGCTGGCCTGTTGAACAAGTCTGGAAAGAAATGCATAAGCTTTTGCCATTCTCACCGGATTCAGTCGTCACTCATGGTGATTTCTCACTTGATAACCTTATTTTTGACGAGGGGAAATTAATAGGTTGTATTGATGTTGGACGAGTCGGAATCGCAGACCGATACCAGGATCTTGCCATCCTATGGAACTGCCTCGGTGAGTTTTCTCCTTCATTACAGAAACGGCTTTTTCAAAAATATGGTATTGATAATCCTGATATGAATAAATTGCAGTTTCATTTGATGCTCGATGAGTTTTTCTAATCAGAATTGGTTAATTGGTTGTAACACTGGCAGAGCATTACGCTGACTTGACGGGACGGCGCTTCCCTACCCTCATGGCCGCCTCCCAGGAATCGACCCAGGTGCTTATCGTGGACATAATCCTTTACTCATAAATTTATCTTATTCCATTATTGTACCTGTCACGCAAAACTTGCAGAAAAGCCATAAACGCAGGAGAATCCTGTCGGCGGTGAGGATAATAAATATGGTAGCCGTCAAAATATGGACACCACTCGGTCAGAACAGCAATCAGCTTGCCGCTTTTGATATATCCATCTGCAACATACTCGGGAATATAGGCAATCCCCAGCCCGTCTAATGCTGCATCGAGCTGATGAATCGTGCTGTTCGCAATATATTGCCCTTTGACTTTCAGACTGAATTTCTGAGCATCTTTCTCGAATTCCCAGGCGTACAATCCACTCGTATCAGAATAGCGGACGTTAATGCAGTTGTGGTTCAAAAGATCCTGCGGCTTCCTGGGCTTAGCATAACGCTTAAAATGGCACTGTTGCAAAGTTAGCGATGAGGCAGCCTTTTGTCTTATTCAAAGGCCTTACATTTCAAAAACTCTGCTTACCAGGCGCATTTCGCCCAGGGGATCACCATAATAAAATGCTGAGGCCTGGC
>NZ_VPBT01000045.1:0-5451 GCF_013418555.1 Acinetobacter sp. YH12134
GTTGCCATGTCACTGAATACTCGTCCTAGAAAAGCGTTAGATTGGCTTACACCATTAGAGAAGTTTGCTCAGCTTGTTGATTATCATAAGGCTTTTGAAACTGTCGCACCTCATGTTTGAATTCGCCCACAAATAGATCGCGCTTTTTATACAAGCACTAATCTTTCGCGCACTCTAATGGGTAAAAGAAAAATAGAACAAGGGAGTATAGGTAAAAGAACCTCACTTTTTCCTAGTTTTAAGAATCAAGGAATGATACCTCTTGAAAGTAAATTGGAATTAGCATACGCCCTTTCTCTAGAGCAAAATAAAAGAGTTATTGCATATAGAACTCAAGCGATTGAAATCCCCAATTTTAACAAAAGTTTTTTGTATCCTGATTTTCTTATTAAATACAAGGATCATACATATGCAGTTCATGAAGTAAAACCTTCAATCGATCATTTAAACAGTGACCAATTGAAGAAATTAGAATATTTAGGTCAAATTTTTAGTTATCTAAAAATTGAATTTAATGTAATAGATAAGTCTGTTCTTGCAAACGATAAATTAGTTCAGAGAATCTTATTTTTTTATTCAAGAGGGCATACACAAACTTGGCCTGATGAACTGATATATAAAGCCCTACATAATCTAGACAAATACTATAAGACACCAAGTGAAGTGTATAGGTCACTCTATCTTTTAAATTTACCTAGTAATTTAGGTGATTACTTAATTTTCCATAAAGAAATATCTATTAATAGTTTGTCATGGTAACTATGAGCAATGAACTGTTCCCTAGAGAGGGCTTTAGATTTATCTTGTATGGTAATGATTATGAAATCACTGCTGTAATTGATAATAAAGTCAGATTTTCCTCTATTAAAGGCGGTAAGGTTTATAATATGCCGTTAGATAAGTTTATACGCTTATCTAATAATCATGAGATAGAATATAGCGATGCTCCTTTTTATCCATTCTTAAATGAGCAAAATTATGAAGTAATTAATCGCAAAAAAAGATACATTGAGGCAGCCTTACACTTGCCTCATCTTTCATCTCATAAAGCTATTAATACAATAATCAAAGAAGTCTCATCCAATATTAAAGATGTAGCCCCTCCTAGTTCTAGAACAGTTATACGTTGGATCAAAAGGTTTATAGAAGAAGAAAAATTTTTAACTGACTTCAAACATAATCAGGGAAATCGCTCTCTACGATTCTCACCAGATGTAGTTGCCATTCTAAAAAAAGGCATATTTGAGATTTTTCTTAAACCCGCCGAAAGAAGATCTGCGAAAGATGTTGAAGCATATGTTGTCTCTCAAATGCTTGAGAAAGGTATCTACTCTAGACCTCCAACAATAAGAACAATCCAACGTCATATAAAAGCTTTGGATCAATATGACATTGTTAGAAGTAAAAAAGGTATACGGGTAGCTAATAAAAAATTTAAGGCTGCAGGTGAAGAACGTAATAGCCCCTTCTTACTAAGTATTATTGAGATAGACTCTCATCTATTAGATGTGATTGTCTTGGATGACCATACATTTGAGGTAATTGGAAGACCCACTTTAACTTGTGGTATAGATGTATTTTCTAAGTGTATTGTAGGGTGGCATTTAAGTATATTGCCTCCTAATAGCAATAATACATTGTGTTTACTTAAAGATATGTTTACACGCCCTCATAGAAATTTACCAGGAGGGATCCCTTCTTCGATTATTCCTGACAACGGTGTTGAATTCAAAAATAATGCGCTTAGTAGTATTTGTGAAAACCGAAAAATTACCATTATTCCCTCTCAAAAGCATACTCCTGATGACAAGCCACATATCGAAAATTTTTTTCGAACTTTTACCTTTAGCTTTAGTCAAAAGCTTAAAGGAACAACCTTTTCTAATGCTACCTTTCGAGGCGAATACAATTCAAAAAAACGGGCATCTTTAACTTTTTCAAATTTAAGAGATTTTATACATGAGTGGATTGAATGTATTTATCATCAATCTAAACATAGTGGAATTGACAATAGAATACCTTTAGCTTTGTGGAATGAAACTATAAAGATGTTTCCTGTACTTTCCATGTCAGAACAGGAAATGGACATACTAGCTCGCATTCCTAAAAAGAGAAAAGTAAATAATGGTAGAATACATTTTTCCCACCTAACTTATTACTCGCATGTATTAACTAACGAAAATTATGATAATAAGACTGTTATTATTTTAGTAGATGAGACAAATCTAGAAAGAATTTATATTAGAAATCCAAAAGAAAATAATAGTTTTATTGTCGCTGAATCTACCAATCCCACTTACACTAAAGATTTATCTCTTTATGAACATTTGTGTATTCAAGAACAAAAAAAGAGCATTTCTCAACAAGATCAAAGACTATTGGGTGAATATACTGATTTATATGCTCGATGGAAACTTTATACCAAAATTCAAGATACTTACGCTGAGAATAAAAAATTAAAAAAGGTAAAATTAGATTTACCTGAAAAAATACAAGCTCTTTTGTCCCAAGCAAATCCTATAAACCGAATTAATACTCAACTATCAGATTCGATGGACATCTTATCAACTCAAGATACTTCGAATAAATATTCTCAAGAACAAATACCCAACACCTCCTTTGCTGATAAGTCTTTATCTACAACAGATGATGATGATTATGAATCAATGGAACTCTAGCTTAACTATTTAACATATAAAGGGGAAATTAGATGAATACCATGGAACTTATACAGATAATAGAAAAAGTAAAGAACATAATTGTCATCCCTCCAGATATAAAAAAAATACTTACTGAGGTTGATGAAGCTGTGCTTAAAACTCAAATATTTGGTACACCTTTAGGTTGCTTTATTCTTGCTGAAGGCGGCATGGGAAAAACCACTATTTGTAAAGCTTTAATGTCTAAATACAAAACTTCTGAAAAAAGAATAGAAGGAGCTATTCAGCAAATTATCCCTGCTTTTTACATTGAGGTGCCCTCACCTGTTACAGTAAAATCTTTAGCAGCACATATGCTAGAACAATTTAATGACCCAACACCTTCCATTGGAGATACACTTCAACTCACGAATCGACTGTGCAAATGCATTGAAACTTGTGAAACTAAACTGATTATTTTAGATGAGTTTCATCATTTAGTTGATTTAACAAAAACATCAAAAAGATTAAATCAAAACGTAGCTTCATGGATCAAAAATCTTGTCAATCGTACAGGAATTACCTTTTGTCTAGTAGGGCTACCTGAGTTTGAAAATATTATAAAGAATGACACGCAATTGGCCCGTAGATTTCCACTTAGTTATCATTTTAAAAAGCTTGAATATTCTCTAGATCAAAATGGTTCTTTACAAAAGTTCTTAGATCGTTATCAAAAAAATATTACTGAGCATACACCTATTACTTTTGAAACCCCATTAAAAGATGAATTGCTTAGCTTACAAATATACGTAGCTACAGGAGGAAATATTGCTTTCATTAGCCTCTTGATAAAACAAACGATTTTTAAGGCTTTGCAAAATAATTATTACAATATCAAATCAATAGACTTTGCAGAAACATGGGAAACTGGATTAACAAGTTTTGTGTCTCTCATCAACCAAAACCCATTTTTAATGAATAAAAATCAATTATCTTTAAAAATAAGGTTTAGATAATGCACAAGTTATTTTATCCGGCTACCCCAATAGCTTATGATGGTGAGTCGGCTGGAAGTTTCATAACAAGATTGATTCAACTTAATTCTTATCAACATGCGGCTGCCATATACAAACGATTAGCGGATATTAAAGGTATTGAAGAATTTGTATCTATAATTAGTCATGATTTAAAGTTTGAGTCTTTCTTATCTCTAATGAGGTTAGATACTAGGAATAGTCATTTATCCTTAAAAAGAAAATCAATTACACAACGTTCAGAGGTACTTTGGAAGAATGCTTTTATACCTGATAAATTCTTTCATAATGATTTACAGCATTACTGCCCCTTATGCCTTAAAGAGCAAGAATTTTGGCGAAAAGATTGGCTTTTAAAACTTAATTATGCATGTTCTAAACATAAGGTAATGTTAATAGACCACTGCCCCCACTGTTTTAAGAAGCTAAATATTATTCGTTCTAAGCTCTGTATTTGCCCAAAATGTCAAACAGATATAAGACTTGCTCCCACCCTAGCTTGCAATACAACACAGACCCTTGAGTGGTTAGATACTCTTTTTTCCTCTGCGGAGCAAAACAAGATAAATATTTTTACAAACTGTTTCTCAAAACTTGAAAAAATCATTATTTTCAATAATTTAAACATTAAAAATGAAGAGCTAGTCAATCTTGCTTATGCTTTCCTCAACAACACGACAAATTTTCAAAACTCAATAAACTCTATTTTATTTAATTACCTTCCGAATATGCATCCAAGAATTGCATTGCTACCTTTTCTTACTAAAGATAGATTTACTCCCCTATATAAAGATTTTATTAAATCAGCTTGTGACCAATTTGACTTTTCTAATATAACGACTCATCAAGGTCTCTTAACTATTCAAGATTGTTGTAAGGTATTAAATAAATCTAGGAACGAGATAAAACATTTAATCGCATTAAATCATTTACATCTCCATCAGCAAAAGGATGAAATTTATATTTCAATACCTAGCGTCGTTACCTGCTTATCAAAATCTGATGAAATACAGATAATACTTTCGAGTATCAAAAATGAAAACTATACTATTCAGAAATCTGAAGAATTTTATACATTAAAAGAAGCAGCGAAATGCCTCAATGTTAATATAGAAACTGTAAGATTTCTTATAAAGGACCGTATTCTCTCTTTAGCAACTCAAACCTCAGCTTTAAAGACTACTCAACACTTTATTTCTAAACAGTCCCTTGATGTGTTCCATTGTGAAAAAATTCTTATTGGTGCTGTCGCAAAAGAACTGAATGTTAATCCAACTAATCTAACGGAAAAGCTAGCTAGTTTAGGTATTTTTCCTATTAATGGACCTAAAGTGGATCAAACACGAAATAATATTTTTTTGAAGTCTTCTATAAATCATATAACGCGGGAAAAGATTTTATCTATCCAAACTTACCACACCTCAAAAGGTAGAAAAAAGCATACTAATGATCGTATTACTCAAATTGAGGACAATCTTTACATTCCCTTAAAAGAAGCAGCCCAACGCTTGGGGAAATCTCCACTACAGGTGGCACAACTTGTTACTAAACAACTCCTTAAGAAAAAATTATCGAATCCTTGGAACATTCTTATAAATCTAGAATCACTTGATTTACTACTTGAAAAAATTTCTTCTCCAATGTATACCCATGGCGAATTCAAACATGAGGTGCGACAGTTTCAAAAGCCTTATGATAATCAACAAGCTGAGCAAACTTCTCTAATGGTGTAAGCCAATCTAACGCTTTTCTAGGACGAGTATTCAGTGACATGGCAA
>NZ_VPBT01000046.1:0-5082 GCF_013418555.1 Acinetobacter sp. YH12134
CCAAGCAGACGTGCACAGAAAACAGCAATTCAAGAACGAAATCTAAATCCTGTGCTTGACTTGGAAATGTCCATATAGGACATTTCTATTTGGTTATTAGGTAGGACATTTCTACTTTGGAATAACATATTTTCACTTCTCTTTTTAAATCAGCATATTAGCTCATACTAAGAAGTCAAAATCACCTGATTTGAACTTCTTTATGGATTTCTCATGTTCCACGCTCATTATTAAGTCCTTGTTTCACACAATTTTTTACTCAAACACAAAAAACATCTTCTCCAAAGAAATCCCCTTCCCTCATAGCCACATCCCCCTAAATTTTGTAGAATATGCGTTTTACCCCATGGTGCTTTTTTATGACCGCTTGGACTGCGCATGTGACTGTTGCCACCGTTGTTGAAAAAGACGGTAAATTTCTGTTCGTAGAAGAACAGACTGAAGGCGTTACACATACTGTCTTTAACCAGCCTGCAGGTCATGTAGAAGCCGGTGAAACCATTATTGAAGCAGCGGTTCGCGAAACCCTGGAAGAAACCGGATACGATGTACGTATTCAGGCTTTACTGGGCATTTATACCTATACCCCGCCCATGTTTCCAGATCGTACCTATTACCGTTTCTGCTTTCTGGCCGAAGCCATTCACCATCATGCAGATGCACAGCTAGACACTGGTATTGTCCGTGCCGTCTGGATGAGCCCGGATGAACTGCTTGAATCGGCCCGCGCCCGCAGTCCTTTGGTGATTAAAGCCGTACAGGATGCTCAGGCCGGACAAAAATATCCTTTATCGCTCATTTACGAGCACCAAAATTCTCCCTTAATTCATAGTGTGGATGCCTAATCCTATGCAACAACGTGTCATCGTCGGTATGTCAGGTGGTGTAGATTCTTCTGTTTCTGCAGCACTCCTCCTTCAACAAGGTTATCAGGTTGAAGGACTGTTCATGAAAAACTGGGAAGAAGATGACGGCACGGAATACTGTACAGCCATGGAAGATCTGGCCGATGCCCAGGCCGTATGCGATAAAATTGGCATCAAACTGCACACCGCCAACTTTGCCATGGAATACTGGGATCGGGTTTTCGAGCATTTCCTGGCAGAATACGCCGCTGGCCGTACCCCTAACCCGGACATTCTGTGCAATAAAGAAATCAAATTCCGTGCGTTTTTAGATCATGCCATTAACCTGGGTGCTGACTTTATTGCCACAGGTCACTACTGCCGTCGTGGTGAAACCATGACCAACTCTAAAGGTGATCAATATGCACCTTTATTGCGTGGTGTCGACAACAACAAAGATCAGACTTACTTCCTGCATGCAGTACATGGTCGTGAAATTAACAAGACCCTGTTCCCTGTCGGTGAAATTGAAAAGCCACAAGTACGTAAAATTGCAGAAGAATTGGGCTTGGCGACTGCAAAGAAAAAAGACTCCACTGGTATCTGTTTTATTGGTGAACGCCGCTTTAATGACTTCTTAAAACAATATTTACCCGCACAACCCGGAAAAATCGTGCTGGAAGATGGCAAAGAGGTTGGTGAACATCACGGCTTAATGTACTATACGCTCGGTCAACGCGGTGGTATTGGTATTGGCGGCATGAAAGGTGCAGCTGAAGGTGCCTGGTTTGTACTGCATAAAGATGTAGCCGGCAATCGTCTGGTGGTTGGTCAAGGTCATGATCATCCACTGATGCAAAGCACGATTCTGTGGAGCGAATCCATTGACTGGGTCGCAGGTGAACAGGATATTCCTGACACCGGTTTCCGCTGCACGGCAAAAACCCGCTATCGCCAACCTGACCAAGACTGCGTATTATTTAAAGATCCAGAAACACCAAATGGTGTACGTGTTGAATTTGATCAGCCACAACGTGCAGTAACACCAGGTCAAAGCGTGGTGTTCTACGCAGGTGAAGTGTGCTTAGGGGGTGGCGTGATCCATCATACCAATGCCCCTCACCCGGATTTTGTTTAAAGGATTGTTTCGGCATGACAGAGTTACCGTTTCAACAGCCTCGAACTCTGAATGTTCGCCAGAATCGTGCTTTGGCCCTCGCTGCTGTGTTTCAGGCCACGCAGCTGACCCATATGACCGCACTGACTGGCCGACAAAGTATTGGCGATAGCGGTAACTTTTATCTGGAGCGCCTGATTCAGGCCAGCCTGAATATCCGTCCAAGTAATAATCAGAGTGGCCAAACCTTAGACTTTTTTAGTCAGCTGGCCGATATCTCCCTTGGTTTAAAAACCCTCGAAAATAGCATTACCCATCCGTTTACCACCTCACCCAAATCCAGATTACCGAAAATGTCCAATGCCAAGTTGCCGATGTCCTATGCCATGGCGCTGCTGCAACTGGAAAAGAAAGTCTATAGTAATCCGCAATTTGTTGAAATTATTGAGCAATCCCAGCAAAAAATCTTAAAACAGCTGTCCTTTTTTGATAATAACTATTTACATCCAAGTATTCTCGCCAATCTTGCCCAAACCTATGTTGATACTGCTGGACAGATTAATCCGCGGATTATGGTGCGTGGCAATGCCGAGGCCTTTAAAGATTCTGCCCATACCAACCGTATTCGTGCCTCGCTATTTACCGGCCTGCAAATGGCACATTTGTGGCGTCAACTCGGTGGCAGCTCATGGGCGATGATTTTTAGCAAACGCAAACTGCTTCAAGATATTCAGGATCTTGCCCGTTTACAGTATCAGGTGGTCTGATCTGTACGGACATTTGTTTTAGGTTTAGTTCCAAAGTTTAAGGAATCGTTATGAACGCTTTAACTGCACTTTCTCCATTAGATGGACGTTATGCGAGCAAATGTGATGCTCTTCGTCCTTTCCTTTCTGAGTTTGGTTTAATCCATGCTCGTGTGACTGTTGAAGTGCGTTGGTTACAAGCGCTTGCGAACCGTCCGGAAATTACTGAAGTCCCAGCTTTTTCTGCAGAAACCAATGCGGCCTTAGATGCGATTGTGGCAAATTTCTCTGAAGAAGATGCGAACCGCATTAAAGAGATTGAACGTACCACTAACCACGACGTTAAAGCGGTTGAATATTTCCTGAAAGAAAAAATCGCCAACATCGACGAGCTGAAAAATGCCGGTGAATTCATTCACTTTGCTTGTACTTCTGAAGACATCAACAACCTGTCACACGCGTTAATGCTGAAAAACGGCCGTGATGTACTGGTTGCATCTATGCAGCAAATCATTGACTCAATTGTGGCGCTGGCTGAAAAACATGCTGATCAACCCATGCTGTCTCGTACACACGGTCAAACAGCTAGCCCAACCACTTTGGGTAAAGAAATGGCCAACGTGGCGTACCGTTTAGCGCGTCAAATCAAGCAATTCAACAATGTTGAACTGCTGGGTAAAATCAACGGTGCAGTGGGTAACTACAACGCTCACCTGTCTGCCTATCCAGACATCAACTGGCCTGCACATTCACAAGCATTTGTTGAATCTTTAGGTTTAACTTTCAACCCGTACACCACGCAAATTGAACCGCATGACTATATGGCGGAACTGTTTGATGCGCTGCGTCGTTTCAACACCATCTTAATCGACTTTAACCGTGACGTTTGGGGTTATATCTCGCTGGGCTTCTTCAAACAAAAACTGAAAGAAGGCGAAGTCGGTTCTTCAACCATGCCGCACAAAGTCAACCCGATTGACTTCGAAAACTCTGAAGGTAACCTGGGTATTGCCAATGCTGTTCTTGCGCACCTGGGCGAAAAACTTCCAATTTCTCGCTGGCAGCGTGACTTAACCGACTCAACTGTACTTCGTAACATGGGTGTTGGTTTTGCACAGAGCTTGATCGCATTTGAAGCCTGCTTAAAAGGTATTGGTAAACTAGAACTGAATGCTGACCGTATTCTGGAAGACCTGGACAATGCACAAGAAGTATTGGCTGAACCGATTCAAACGGTTATGCGTCGTTACAACGTTGAAAAACCATACGAAAAATTAAAAGCGCTGACTCGTGGTCAAGCAATGACTCGCGACATGATGGTGAGCTTCGTCAACGGTAACGAACTCGAAGCTGTTCCGGCTGCGGATCGTGCACGTTTAGCTGAAATGACCCCTGCGTCTTACACCGGTAATGCCGCTGAACAGGCAAAACAAATTAAAGATTTGATTGCTAAAATCTAATGAAATGATTTGAGTTTTTCACAACATCTTCTTTCTTCCTCTGGAAGCAACATAAAGAGGGTGTAATTTTGAAAAACTCAGCATCAAAAAGCGAAGCTCCGGTTTCGCTTTTTTATTATGATAATTACAAATCCCAATCCTATAACCAGAATGATCGACTACCAATTACAAGCCAAACATTGGCTGATGCTGGTCCTGTTAGGCCTGACCATGCTGCTTGCCAGTATCAACCCGATGGAATTTTCAGCCTATGTGCTACATCAGGTTGGAACGATCCTCATGCTAATTGTGCTGCTATTGCTCTTCAAAAAAGTCGGTTTAAGCTTTTCGAGTTTTGTTTTCTATCTTATCTTTCTGTTGATTCATATTTTAGGCGCGCATTATCTCTATTCTTATGTGCCCTATAACGACTGGCTGCTGCAATACTTCGGCTTTGATTTAAATCAGTGGCTGGGCTGGGAACGCAATATGTATGATCGCTTTGTGCATTTTGCCTATGGCGTGCTGCTCTACCCGCTGTTTTTCCGCTTACATCGGCTCTGCTTTCCAAAAGCCAAAGACTTGGTGATTTTTCTGCTGGTCGTGCAATGGGTCATGAGCAGCAGTTTGATTTACGAATGGCTGGAATGGTTACTCGCGGTAACCCTCTCCCCGGAAGCGGCTGAAAATTATAATGGTCAGCAAGGTGATGTCTGGGATGCGCATAAAGATATGCTCCTGGCTACGCTCGGCGCGATTCTGGCAGGAAGCTGGAACTTATACAAAGACAGAAAAAAAGCACTCGATTGAGTAATGCCAGTCAGTTAAGAGATTGACTGGCTTTTTCTTGGGTATTTTTGAGGTTTTCCTTTTACAACCCTTGGATAACTCCTCATCCGTCTCTCAGGTAAAACATATCTATCAGATTTCTCCAT
>NZ_VPBT01000047.1:0-3050 GCF_013418555.1 Acinetobacter sp. YH12134
GGGAAATCTTATCTTGAGGTAGGCTTCCCGCTTAGATGCTTTCAGCGGTTATCCCTTCCGAACATAGCTACCCGGCGATGCGACTGGCGTCACAACCGGTACACCAGAGGTTCGTCCACTCTGGTCCTCTCGTACTAGGAGCAGATCCTCTCAAATTTCCAGCGCCCACGGTAGATAGGGACCGAACTGTCTCACGACGTTCTAAACCCAGCTCGCGTACCTCTTTAAATGGCGAACAGCCATACCCTTGGGACCTGCTTCAGCCCCAGGATGAGATGAGCCGACATCGAGGTGCCAAACACCGCCGTCGATATGAACTCTTGGGCGGTATCAGCCTGTTATCCCCAGAGTACCTTTTATCCGTTGAGCGATGGCCCTTCCATACAGAACCACCGGATCACTAAGACCTACTTTCGTACCTGCTCGACTTGTGGGTCTCGCAGTTAAGCGCGCTTTTGCCTTTATACTCTACGCGTGATTTCCGACCACGCTGAGCGCACCTTCGTACTCCTCCGTTACTCTTTAGGAGGAGACCGCCCCAGTCAAACTACCCACCAGACATGGTCCTCGTCCCGGATCACGGGACAGAGTTAGAACCTCAACATTACCAGGGTGGTATTTCAAGGACGGCTCCATTGGAACTGGCGTTCCAACTTCAAAGCCTCCCACCTATCCTACACAAGTAAGGTCAAAGTTCAATGTCAAGCTGCAGTAAAGGTTCACGGGGTCTTTCCGTCTAGCCGCGGGTACACTGCATCTTCACAGCGATTTCGATTTCACTGAGCCTCTGCTGGAGACAGCGCCGCCATCATTATGCCATTCGTGCAGGTCGGAACTTACCCGACAAGGAATTTCGCTACCTTAGGACCGTTATAGTTACGGCCGCCGTTTACTGGGGCTTCGATCAAGAGCTTCGCTTACGCTAACCCCATCAATTAACCTTCCAGCACCGGGCAGGCATCACACCCTATACGTCCACTTTCGTGTTTGCAGAGTGCTATGTTTTTAATAAACAGTTGCAGCGGCCTGGTTTCTGCGGCTGTCAACCGCTCAGGGAGCAAGTCCCATCACCGTCAACAGCGTACCTTCTCCCGAAGTTACGGTACCATTTTGCCTAGTTCCTTCAGCAGAGTTCTCTCAAGCGCTTTGGTCTACTCGACCTGACCACCTGTGTCGGTTTCGGGTACGATTCCAGTGTAACTGAAGCTTAGAGACTTTTCCTGGAAGCATGGTATCAGCCACTTCGCTAGTAAACTAGCTTGCTATCAGCTCTCAGCATAGAGCACCCCGGATTTGCCTAAGATGCATGCCTACAGCCTTCCACCTGGACAACCAACGCCAGGCTGACTTAACCTTCTCCGTCCTCTCATCGCATTACACTGAAGTATTGGAATATTAACCAATTTCCCATCGACTACGCCTCTCGGCCTCGCCTTAGGGGTCGACTCACCCAGCCCCGATTAACGTTGGACTGGAACCCTTGGTCTTTCAGCGAACGGGTTTTTCACCCGTTTTGTCGTTACTCACGTCAGCATTCGCACTTCTGATACCTCCAGCAGACTTCTCAATCCACCTTCATCGGCTTACAGAACGCTCCCCTACCACGTATACAATGTATACATCCGCAGCTTCGGCACATAGTTTTAGCCCCGTTACATCTTCCGCGCAGGCCGACTCGACTAGTGAGCTATTACGCTTTCTTTAAAGGGTGGCTGCTTCTAAGCCAACCTCCTAGCTGTCTATGCCTTCCCACATCGTTTCCCACTTAACTATGATTTTGGGGCCTTAGCTGGCGGTCTGGATTGTTTTCCTCTTGACTACGGACGTTAGCACCCGCAGTCTGTCTCCCGGATAGTACTCATCGGTATTCGGAGTTTGCATCGGTTTGGTAAGTCGGGATGACCCCCTAGCCGAAACAGTGCTCTACCCCCAATGGTATTCGTCCGAGGCGCTACCTAAATAGCTTTCGGGGAGAACCAGCTATCACCAGGCTTGATTAGCCTTTCACCCCTATCCACAAGTCATCCCCTGGCTTTTCAACGACAGTGGGTTCGGTCCTCCAGTTAGTGTTACCCAACCTTCAACCTGCTCATGGATAGATCGCCTGGTTTCGGGTCTACACCCAGCAACTATACGCCCTATTAAGACTCGGTTTCCCTACGGCTCCCCTATGCGGTTAACCTTGCTACTGAATGTAAGTCGCTGACCCATTATACAAAAGGTACGCAGTCACATCACAAAGATGCTCCCACTGCTTGTATGCATGCGGTTTCAGGATCTATTTCACTCCCCTCACAGGGGTTCTTTTCGCCTTTCCCTCACGGTACTGGTTCACTATCGGTCAGTCAGGAGTATTTAGCCTTGGAGGATGGTCCCCCCATATTCAGACAAGGTTTCACGTGCCTCGCCCTACTCGTCATCATTATGTGTGCCCTTTCGTGTACAGGACTATCACCCACTATGGTTGCACTTCCCAGAGCATTCCACTAAAACACACATAACTTAATGGGCTGTTCCCCTTTCGCTCGCCGCTACTGAGGGAATCTCAATTGATTTCTTTTCCTACGGGTACTGAGATGTTTCACTTCCCCGCGTTCGCCTCAATACACTATGTATTCATGTATTGATACCTACCTTATGGTAAGTGGGTTCCCCCATTCAGAAATCTCCGGATCAAAGGATATTTGCCGCCTCCCCGGAGCTTTTCGCAGGCTATCACGTCTTTCTTCGCCTCTGACTGCCAAGGCATCCACCACATGCACTTAATTACTTGACTATACAACCCCAAACAGTCGTTAATCCCTACAAGTAGGATTAAGACAATTAAATAAATAATCAATTATCTATTTAATCTACAGTTCGAAGTCTCGTGCACTTAAGCACCGTACAGCTTCAATCTAAATTCATATACCAAAACGCTTGATTCAGTTAATTTGCTAGTTCTCAATTCAATCTACGTTCATCAACCCGTCATAACAACGCGTTAACGTATATTGATTGAGTGAACAATTTATTTCAGACTCAATTTTGCCAATCTGTTAATGATTCAC
>NZ_VPBT01000048.1:0-3881 GCF_013418555.1 Acinetobacter sp. YH12134
TGCCATGTCACTGAATACTCGTCCTAGAAAAGCGTTAGATTGGCTTACACCATTAGAGAAGTTTGCTCAGCTTGTTGATTATCATAAGGCTTTTGAAACTGTCGCACCTCATGTTTGAATTCGCCATATATCCCGCACCAACGCCAGCAATTTCTGATGCACCTTTCGTAGCAAGTGCAGCCGATACTGCTACAATTCCAATAACAATTAATCCTGTGCCACCTGTAGCCAAACCGACAATTAATGCTGCTGTAAATGTGCCAGCAACAATTCCAGTTCCTAGCTTTGCTGTCTCAACCACTGTTGTTCTTGCTTTATCTTCAGGTGCAGCTTCATACACTTTTATGCTTGAACTCACGACATACGTAGCGATAAACACATAGTCATAAAACTTAATAAAAAGCCGAGATGTAATTATCGATCTCGGCTTTTAACACAATTATTTAACCTAGTTCAAAATAATATGACGCCAACATTAGTGACATAAATAAAATTCCAGAAAACAGAATCACATATTGTAAAATAAAAAAAACTGGGAAGCTTGTTAGTAAGCTCTTTAACTGCTCTTGATTCATTTTTAGGAAGAAATCTTTTCTATAAAGACTTTTAAACTTTATCCCTTTCTTTAAATGCAACAGCTCCCTCCAAAAAGTAGTAGGTATAAAGCTAATGTATATAAAATCAAAAGGCTCTAATGGTGCTTTGTACTTTCTTTCATTACCAAAAGCAATCCTGCAAATCCCTCTCAAATTTAAACAAACATATACATACATAACAAAGTATAGTAAAAACATCGCTATAAGGAAAAAGAATGCTAGTGCCCCCATAGGCATTTTTTGAAATACTAAAATAAGTTTATCCATTGTTATTTATCAGCCACAATGTCATACAATCCACCAGCAACATCCCCACTAATATCACCAAAAGCTTTAGATGCTCCAGCTCCCGTTAACGCTACAATCCCAATGACTATAAGTCCAGTTCCACCAGTTGCAAGACCAACAACAATAGCACTTACCACTAATCCAGCACCAATGCCTGCGGTAACTTTAGCAGTCTCAACAACCGTTGTTCTTGCTTTATCCTCAGGTGCAGCTTCATACACTTTTACGCTTGAACTCACAACATCCGCACCAATAGACACATAACCAGCTATTTTTAATTGTGTCGCAAACTTACCGATTTTACCCATTTCTTTGGCGTATTCTTTGAGTCCGCCTTTAAAGTTATTGTCTCTAACCAATGCCGATTGCTTCAACATACGGCGCATATTGGTAGTTTTAATCGACTGATCCCAACGCAAGAATTTCTTAGTTCCTTCGTTATCTAACTCCCTATACAAGTTTGCATACTTCTGTTTGAACTGGGTAAAGTTTTTAGGGTTTGCTAGTCCTGAGCCTTTGGCTTGTTCTTCGGCATACTTTAGGGCGAGTTCGCCATGTAATCTGTAAACCCGATGCGCTTGTCCCTCAACCAATGATAAAGAAGCATCAACCGCCATCTTGTGCTCAAAAAATCCATCTTCTTCTTGCTTATTAAATTTAATCGTTAGGGGATGGTCATTTTCTTCAAAGATATTTTTATTAATAATCTTGGCGTTTTCTCTCAATAATGCATCGTAGAAAAATTCATAGTTTTGTGCGAAAAACACCGCATCAAAATCTTTATCCTTTTTCATTTGCTCTAAATTTTGATGTGCCTGCTGTGCTTGCTTTTTATATTCGGGTAATTCCTTTGCTGTGGTTGAATTTGAGATAATTACCACCTGCCCAGGCTGCAAAACACCCATTGACACCAAATTAGTCAAATGTGGATTGTTCGCTTTTAAAATTCCCCAATCTTTTTCCGTCAATGGCTTTTTAAATACACGTTGCGCCCAAGTCATCACAGGTTCAGACTTTTTAACCAAATACCACGCAACCTCACCGTCATTGATTCGTATTTCTTGTATATTTTCTTTAACGTTTTCTGTTTTTCTGACTGTCGTTTTAAACTCAAAAAAACTCCATTTATTGGGTTCAGGATAGGCTTTGGCGGTAAGCGTTTTAATGACCTCGCCCCGATATTTGATTTTATACATCAACAGTCGATTCGGTTGATAGATATGAAACCATTTACCAAATCCTTTTTCATCGAAGTTTCCTTCGTCTTTGAAAATTGTCTTGCCTAGTTCTCTGTTAACAACTAAAAACTGGAAGGAAAAGTCTTTATATTGCAAAGGTGGATTTACTTTAAACTGTAATCGTGAATAGTACGTTGCCATGTTATTCTTCTTCTCCAGCGACTTCTTGTGCTTCTTCGATTTCACTCGCCATCACATGAGTCACAAGATCTTGAGCTGATGGTGTTGTATTCAGTTTCATTAAACCTTCGGCATTGGTTACGCCTTTCTGCAAATTACCTGCTTGATCAATAATAAAATAAGGCTTATTTGCAAGTGGAATATTGTCTTTCGCTTTCACTAAATATTGAAGAATATAAGGTTGGTTAGCGACAGGCAAGGTCGGAAGTTGAGTTGAAACTTTCGCTCCATTCTTAAACAAATGCTGCCCTGCTTTTGCTTCGAATTTTGCAGGGGTAATAAAAGTAATTCCTTCTTTATTAATAATTATTTGAGAGCCACCAGCCACTTTATGTCCTTTTAATTTGACAATAATGGTCGTGAGAATACAATAAAATCCCAATCAGAGCATTAACTTTCTCGTATGACGTTTATCATCTCAATCCAATTAGAAGATAGTATTATCGTTGCTGCTGATAAACGTGAAGCAACCGAAGATTATGAATTCCTCTCGGATGATTCAGATAAGCTCTATTTTTGGAAGGATGGCATCATTGCTGGCACAGGGGAAAAAACTGTTTTAGATCGTGCAGTTGAGTTCTTTATTAAATTATCCAAATCCAATCTTGAAGACCTGCCAAAGTGCCTAAAAATATCAAGAATGATGCGAGAGTTAGAAGCACATCATTTCCATATTCAAAACTCAAAATTGACCTATTCTGA
The DNA here is from genome assembly GCF_013418555.1 of Acinetobacter sp. YH12134. Lineage (NCBI taxonomy): Bacteria > Pseudomonadati > Pseudomonadota > Gammaproteobacteria > Moraxellales > Moraxellaceae > Acinetobacter > Acinetobacter sp. YH12134. Next base: position 3,005 of record NZ_VPBT01000048.1, read on the forward strand.
ATATACCGAAACAGGTGCGCAACTTACATCAATACAGCCTGATGAGCATGGTGAATACATCGCAAAGAAATTTGAAACCAACGAGATTATATTATCTTTCTTCAATCCTGATATTTCGGCTATCGTTGCGAATCTGCAAGATTTATATGCCAATCTTAGACCATTTTCTTCATTTGAAAATCAGAATGACTGGATCAATCATTATTTGAATCATTTGTGTCAAATTTTTAAGATTCAAGCCCATAAGGATAATTTAATGAGTCCTTGTTTTGATGTGTACTTTCAAAACAAAGAGACCTATATATATGGACATATTGCCAATACACATACGGCATTAGCAATATAATTTTATTGAATGAGAGTAAGCCAATTCCCATTGTCCAGTCATAATGCCACATCATGGTGATGTCATTTAATTCTATTTTTTACTGTGACAAATGTGACAGATCAAAATAATTTTCTTTATTACACGTAGTTATAAAATAAATCTTGTCAGTAAGCGTCCGCTGAGCCCCACTTTTTCTAACTCATTAATACCGCGATAGTGTCCACTAAAATTTAAGTGGACAGCTATTTATGGATTTAAAGACAGTTTGAACCGTACCGGGTTTGTCGGAGAGTCAATATTCTGAGATGAGAAGCATTGCTTCGCAAGACGTAGCGAAGCGTAGTGTCCCGATGACAAAATTAAAATATACCCCTGAAATCAGAGAAAGAGCGGTTCAATTATTGATTGAATCCGAAAAAGATTATCCATCGTATTGGGCTGCAATCACCGCAATTGCACCTAAGATTGGCTGTACTCCTAAAACACTTCGTGCCTGGCATCAAAAATATTTAGATAAACAAAATCCAGTTAAAGTACAGCAGCTTTCAG
>NZ_VPBT01000049.1:0-2158 GCF_013418555.1 Acinetobacter sp. YH12134
GACAATAGCAAGAGTGAACCACCTGATCCCTTCCCGAACTCAGAAGTGAAACCTCTTAGCGCTGATGGTAGTGTGGGGTTACCCATGTGAGAGTAAGTCATCGCCAGCTCATTATTCAAAATCCCCCAAGCAAAAGCGAGGGGGATTTTTTTATGGGCGTAATTTCTAGTTTCTACATCTACGACTTAGATAGTGCTTTTTAGGTTTTATGACACAATTTTTACATTTATTTGCAAATTTGTGTGGTAGAAGTTGTCATTTAAGCCTGTCTTAAAAATTGCAATGATGAAGCTTTTATTTCACTGTTTTGTAATATAAAAATTTTAAAAAATAGAATAAGTTTCCACTAATTGTAAGATTTATAACTAAATTTTCTGCTCTGAAATTGAGCTTTATTGCTAAATCAAATCTGATTTTTAAGAAAAATTTATCATTTAGACTTTTTATCCATAGACAAAAAATGAATAATCATTCATTTTATAGACAAAAGTGAATGATTGTTCATTTTTTCATATTAAGAATAAAATCTCACAATTGGAGGTGAGGATTAATGACAGCAACAACAATGAATGTGAATGCTGTAGTGGACAAGGCGAAGTTCAAACCTTTTCATTTAAACGTCGTACTCTGGTGTTTATTTGTAGTCATCTTTGACGGTTATGATCTGGCGATTAATGGCGTAGCCCTACCACTACTGATGCAAGAATGGAATATGACTGCTGTGCAAGCAGGCATGTTGGCCAGTACTGCCCTGGCCGGAATGATGTTCGGTGCCATGTTTTTTGGCATGCTGGCCGATAAGATTGGCCGTAAAAATGTCATTTTAATTTGTGTGACCTTATTTAGCGGTTTTACCTTCTGGGGCGGTTTCGCATCTAACCCGACTGAATTCGGAATTTTGCGCTTTATTGCAGGTTTAGGAATTGGCGGAGTATTACCGAATCTGGTGGCCTTAACCTCTGAATATGCACCACAAAAACTGCGCAGTACCTTGGTGACGACCATGTTTAGTGGTTATGCGGTCGGCGGTATTATGGCTGCATTACTGGGTGCCTGGTTAACTCCAAGTTTTGGCTGGGAAGTGATGTTTTATATCGCGGGTATTCCACTGTTACTGTTACCGATCTTGTGGAAGTTTTTACCTGAATCATTGACCTTTTTAGTGAAAAAACAGCAGGATGAAAAAGCGCGCCAGATTATCCAGAAAATCACGCCAGAAGAAAAAGTCAGTGCGCAGACTCAACTGGTCTTAAATGAAGTACAGGTGCCGGATGCCTCTATTGCCGCCTTATTTAAGCAAAACCGTGGCATGAGTACCTTATTGTTCTGGTGCTGCTTCTTTATGTGTTTATTGATGGTCTATGCACTGGGCAGCTGGTTACCAAAACTAATGATGGCCGCTGGTTACTCGCTGGGTAGCAGCCTGATGTTCCTGATGTCAATGAATATTGGCGCAGTAATTGGCACCATTGGCGGCGGGATTCTGGCAGACCGTTTCCATTTAAAACCGGTGATTATTGGCATGTTCCTGATGGGGGCTGTGGCGCTGGTCGGATTAGGCTTTAACTCGCCACAACCGGTGATCTACCTACTGGTGGCGCTGGCTGGAGCTTCTGCGATTGGTAGTAGTATTTTGCTATACAGCTTTGTGGCACAGTATTATCCACTAGCGGTACGTTCAACCGGGATTGGTTGTGCCTCTGCGGTTGGTCGCGTGGGTGCAATTGTCGGCCCGATTATTATTGGGGTGCTATTGGGCATGGAATTACCGCATAAACTGAATTTCTTGGCGGTGGCGATTCCAGCGGTGATTGGTGCAATTGCAGTTGCCCTGATTCGCATCCAGAAAGCCTCAGAGCCGGTTACCGAAACGCCACCGGTGGTGTCCAAGGCCAGTCGCTCTTATAGCTAAACCGATGTAATTCATCTAAACCAACAAAAAGCCTCAGTAGAGGCTTTTTGTTTAAAGGTAGGCGAATTCAAACATGAGGTGCGACAGTTTCAAAAGCCTTATGATAAAGCTGAGCAAATTTCTCTAATGGTGTAAGCCAATCTAACGCTTTTCTAGGACGAGTATTCAGTGACATGGCAACTTGATTTAAATAATGCTGATCTGCCTGATTTAAATCAATCCCTTTAGGTAAATATTGCCTAATTA
>NZ_VPBT01000050.1:0-1791 GCF_013418555.1 Acinetobacter sp. YH12134
TTAAGTTCTTTATCCGACATAGACACCAACATATCAAACCGTCCGCTAAGAAAATTGCAAAAGTGCATATTCTAAAAGCGGACATTTTTACTTTGGAGAAACCGGACATTTCTACTTTGGGCTTACATTTTGACTGCGTATAACGTGCATTATGTTAATTTTAGAGAAATTACATAATCACAGACACAGCCTTAAAAAATAAAAGACTTGTGTGCCACGATTCCTGTCATTGCACCATCACCGACAGACAACGCAACAGAACCGCCAGAGCGAGTCACATCACCACATGCATAAACGCCTTTAATATTGGTTTCTTTTGCTGGAGAAGTTTTAATCGCTTCACCATATTCATTGCTGTCAATGTCTAAACCTAAATTACGAATCCAATCTGCCTGTAAACGAGTGACTGTAGACACGAATAGACCATTTAAAGTTGTATGCTCTCCATCTACAAACACGATGTCACAATGGTTTTCAATCCGTGCAACTTTACGAGTTTCTATGACAATTTGACGCTTAGAGAGTTTCGCCAAGAGTTCATCATCTAATTGTTCAGCTTTAATGGCATCATTTAAAAATAATGTTGTATTTCCCCAATCAGGCAACATCAATGCTTGATGTAATGAATGCATACCCGATGCAAGCACACCGACCTCACCCATATTCAGCTCATATCCATCACAATAAGGACAGTGGTAGATCGATTTACCCCAACGTTCTGCTAAGCCATCAACTTGAGGTAATTCATCTTTTACGCCTGTGGCAATAATGATTTTTTCTGCTTGGAACTGTTGCTCTCCAGCACTTACCAAATATTGACCATCTATAGCTTTTACATCCGTTACTGTTTCAGATAACCATGAAACTGTTAAGTATTTTTCAACTTGTGCTCGGGCTTCTGCCGCAATTGCATCAGGTGCACGACCATCTTGAGTTAGAAAGTTATGTGAATGCTCTGCAAAGCGGTTTCTACGTTGTCCTGCATCAATAATCAAAATTTGACGACGAGCACGTGCTAAAGGCAATGCAGCAGAAAGACCTGCATAGCTACCACCAATAATTACAACTTCATAGTTCATTAGAAATACACCAAATATGTAACTTTTAAAGTTACTATATCATTTTTAGAATTGATATGAAACTTTCAATGTTACAATCTATCCAATCCATTCACTTCTAGATCTAACTATGCGTAAAGACAGTAAACTTTCTCGAATGCTTCATGTACTTTTACATATGGCTCGTGAAGATAGGCCTTTCACGTCAGATTACATCTCCGAAATGCTCGAAACGAATCCTGTTGTTGTACGTAGAACAATGTCAGGCTTAAAGAAGCATGGATTTGTTGATTCAGAGAAAGGACCTGGGGGCGGTTGGACTTTGATTAAGTCTTTAAGTGACATCTCTTTGTATGATGTTTATGTGGCAGTAGGTGAGCCGTCAATTTTTGCGATTGGCAATGAAAATAAGCAGCCTGATTGTTTGGTTGAACTCGTCGTAAACCAAGCTCTAGATCAAGCATTCATTGAAGCCCAACAATTACTTATTAATAATTTAAAGTCGACTAAACTAGATAAATTAGCACATGATTTTCAGATTGAATGGGATAAACATATTGTTAATAAACATGCTCATTTAACATAAAATCTCTTATGCGAAATCCAATTGTAAGCCCAAAGTAGAAATGTCCGGTTTCTCCAAAGTAAAAATGTCCGCTTTTAGAATATGCACTTTTGCAATTTTCTTAGCGGACGGTTTGATATGTTGGTGTCTATGTCGGATAAAGAACTT
>NZ_VPBT01000051.1:0-1488 GCF_013418555.1 Acinetobacter sp. YH12134
GGAGACGTTAGCAATGTTAGATCAAAATACCACAGCCCAATTAAAAGCCTTGTTAGAACGCCTTGAAGGTCCAATCGAATTAGTGGCCACTTTAGATAGCTCTGACAAATCAGACAAAATCAAAGAACTGGTAACTGAAATTGCCGCCCTGTCTGATCAGGTGACTGCACGCTTCGATGGTAACAACAAACGTGCACCAAGCTTTGGTGTCGCCAAAGCCGGTGAACAGCCGCGTGTATTCTTCGCAGGTTTGCCAATGGGCCATGAGTTCACCTCTTTGATTCTGGCATTGTTACAAACCTCAGGCTATGCACCAAAAGTGTCTGATGAAGTATTAGCTTCTATTAAAGACTTGGGTATCCAATCGGACTTTGATGTGTTCGTATCGTTAAGCTGCCATAACTGTCCAGACGTGGTGCAAGCATTGAACCTTATTGCGATTTACAACCCGGGTACTACTGCCACTATGATTGATGGTGCATTCTTCCAGGATGAAGTGGAAGAACGTAAGATCATGGCGGTACCGATGGTGTTCCAGGACGGCAATCACATCGGTCAGGGTCGTATGACACTGGAAGAAATCATTGCCAAATTAGACACCAACTCTGCAGCCAAAGAAGCTGAAAAGTTAAATGCCAAAGCGGCCTTTGATGTACTGGTGATTGGTGGTGGACCTGCTGGAAACACTGCAGCGATTTATGCAGCACGTAAAGGCATTAACACCGGTATCGTGGCGGAACGTTTTGGCGGTCAGGTGATGGACACCATGGACATTGAAAACTTCACTTCAATCAAGAAAACCCAAGGTCCAAAATTTGCCGCTGAAATGGAAGCACACGTACGTGAATACGGTGTCGACATCATGAACCTACAACGTGTATCTGACATTAAAGGTGCAGATGAAACAGCCAACGGTTTAGTTGAAGTGACCTTGGAAAACGGTGCCAAGCTGGAATCGAAAACTGTGGTGCTTTCAACCGGTGCACGCTGGAGAGAGATGAATGTCCCAGGTGAAGCAGAATACCGTACCCGTGGTGTGGCGTATTGCCCGCACTGTGATGGTCCTTTATTCAAAGGCAAGCGTGTTGCAGTCATTGGTGGGGGTAACTCTGGTGTAGAAGCAGCGATTGACTTGGCCGGTATTGTTGAGCATGTAACCTTAGTAGAATTTGATACCAAGTTACGTGCCGACCAGGTATTGCAAGACAAGCTGAACAGCTTGCCAAATACCACAGTGATTAAAAATGCACTTTCAACAGAAGTCGTGGGTGATGGTTCACAAGTGACAGCGCTGAAATATAAAGACCGTGCAACAGATGAAGAGCATACGGTTGAACTGGCAGGGATCTTTGTACAGATCGGTTTATTGCCAAATACCGACTTCTTGAAAGAAACCGCAGTTGAGCTGAGCAACCGTGGCGAGATTGTGATTAACGACCGCAACGAAACCAATGTCAAAGGTGTATTTGCTGCTGGTGACTGTACTAC
>NZ_VPBT01000004.1:0-182013 GCF_013418555.1 Acinetobacter sp. YH12134
GACAAGCATCGTCATTTTATTATGGTCAGCCTCAGGGTGAAGTGTGTCTAATCAACAGGGTTTTCGGTCTCTAAGTACTTTTTAAAGGGAACATCATCGACTCAAATCTCTATTTGCAACAGTGCCGTTAATAGAACTTCATCTTAGAGAACATGTACTCGGTGATACTGAGGAAATAAAGGAAAAAGAACTGAATGAATTTTTAGCTTTAGTTAAACGCTACTTATAACTTTAAAGCACAGTCTTTTAAATAAAAAAACTGTGTGCGCACCTATTAATGACAGTGGTAATCACCAGTTTTACTGTTGGTATGACAACCCTGTGAGTTCGTTCCCCCAGAATGAGCATTCGCATAGGTAAATGACATGCCTATAAAGCATATTAATAAAATTCTTTTCATCTTAATCCCTCTCAAATAATTAGAATATCAACTGTATGATATTTAATAAAAGCCAACATGGCTTAGACTATTTCCAAATATATAAAGTAAAGCCAACAAAACTTTAAATGTATATAAAAAATGGTTAAATAATTGCAAGGGGGGCTTTAAAACGTTTTAATCGTAAAGCATTTCCTAGTACAAATATTGACGAGAGAGCCATTGCACCAGCAGCAAATACAGGAGAAAGTAGCAGTCCAAATTGCGGATAAAGTACACCTGCTGCAATAGGAATCAGAGCTGCATTGTAAACAAATGCCCAAAATAAATTTTCACGAATATTGGTTATAGTCGCTTTGCTTAAAGCGATAGCATTCGGCACTCCTTTCAGGTTGCCAGACATCAAAACCACATCAGCAGCTTCAATAGCTACGTCTGTACCTGTACCTATCGCTAAAGCAATATCTGCTTCTGCAAGTGCAGGGGCATCATTAATGCCATCTCCAACATATGCGAGTTTACCATATTGATTTTTTAATTTTTTAACGGCCTCTATTTTACCTTCTGGTAAGACTTCTGCAATAACCTCATCAATACCTAGTTTTTTTGCAATCGCTTGAGCTGTATGACGGTTATCACCTGTAATCATGGCAACCTTTAAACCTAACTGATGTAACGCTTCAATTGCAGCAAATGTTGATTCTTTAATTGGATCTGCTACAGCAATAATGGCAGCAAGTTTCTGGTCAATCGCAACATAGAGAGGGGTTTTTCCTTCTTCTCCCAAACGATCCGAAAATTGAGAAAAAACATTAGGATTCAAACCTAGTTTTTCCATATATCGATCTGCACCAATATGAACCAAATGTTCAGACACCGTTGCTTCTATTCCATAGCCCGTGACTGACTTGAAATCAGCAACAGGAGACAGGATTAATTCCTTATCTATAGCGGCTTGTACAATTGCTCGAGCAATAGGATGCTCAGACTTTGATTCAACGGCTGCCATAAGTGAAAGTACGGCATTGTATTCAAACCCTTCTAAGACATGCAGATCGGTTAAAATTGGTTTCCCTTCAGTCAGGGTCCCTGTTTTATCAACAGCAACCACTTTAGTTTCTTTGAGCAGCTGCAAAGCTTCCCCTTTACGGAATAAAACACCCATTTCAGCACCACGCCCAGTTCCCACCATGATTGATGTAGGCGTTGCAAGTCCCATTGCACAAGGACATGCAATAATGAGTACCGCAACTGCATTAACTAAGCTAAACGTTAGGGCGGGCTCAGGGCCGAAGATAAACCAAGTAATAAAAGTTAAAAGAGAGAGACCCATTACTACAGGTACAAACCACATGGTAATTTTATCAACCAATGCCTGAATAGGCAGCTTGGAACCCTGTGCCTGTTCAACCATTCGGATGATTTGAGAAAGCACTGATGAACTACCAACAGAGGTGGCTTTGATATTTAAGCTGCCACTTTGGTTAATTGTTCCTCCTACCACAGTAGAGCCTATCGTTTTTTCAACGGGCATAGGCTCGCCAGTAATCATGGATTCATCAATAAAACTTTGGCCGTGAATAACTTCACCATCGACAGGGATACGCTCGCCTGGTCTAATCTCTACAATCGTTCCTGTTTGAACTTCGGCAATCGGAACTTCTATCACCTGATTATTGAGCTGTATTCTGGCAACTTTAGGCTGCATTCCAACTAGATGTTGAATTGCTAAAGACGTTCGGCCTTTTGCCTTGGCTTCAAAAAATCTACCTAATAGAATTAAAGTGATAATAACCGCTGCAGCTTCATAATAAACATTGACCGTGCCTTGTGGCAGGACACTTGGAAAGAAAGTAGCAACCACTGAATAAAGATAAGCAGCCAATGTTCCTACAGCCACCAAGGAATTCATGTCTGGTGCTAAGCGGAATAAACTTGGGATGCCCTTTTTAAAGAAGCGTCGGCCTGGAAAAATTAATGCTACTGTGGTCAAGAAAAATTGCATTAACCAGCTATTTTGTTGGCCAATGTTATCCATCATAAACGTATGAAAGGCGGGAATCAGGTGTGATCCCATTTCTAAAATAAAAACGGGTAGAGTCAATAAGACTGACAAAATTAAATCTTTTTTAAGTTTTTCTAATTCAATATTTTTTTTATCTTGAAAGCTTTCCGTAGTTTGATGAACTGACTTTGCTTCAAACCCTGCTTTGGTGACAGCCTGAATTAACGAGTCACGAGTGACAGATGAGCTTGCCTGAATAGTCGCTTTTTCAGTAGCCAGATTTACATGAGCTGATTCCACACCCTCAACAGATTTTAAGGCCTTTTCTACTCGACCTACACAAGAAGCACATGACATACCCTCAATCGTAAGCTCTATTGGTTGCAGCGCTTCCACTTCGTAGCCTGCTTTTTCTACGGCTTTAATTAAAGTAGCGCGATCAAGTGGTTGATGCGCATAAATGACTGCTTTTTCGGTAGCCAGATTTACATGAGCCGATTCAACACCCTCAACAGATTTTAAAGCTTTTTCCACCCGGCCTACACAAGAAGCACATGTCATCCCCTCAATCTCTAATGTTTCACTGTAGTGTGGCGTATCAGTCATTTCGGTACTCATATACGATCTCTATCATTTAGATATGCTGAGTTCTATATGCGAAGATCAGCTCGAACCAAGATTAGGGGGAATTCAGGGATTACTTTTATTTCAAGCAAGTACAGGTTTTATCTGTACGATGAGGAAAATAAGAGAGAGTAAAAGTGGTAAGGAATTCCCACTGTTACTCTAACAGAGATTAAGCAGGATCAGCTGTAAATCCACGCTCACTGAGAGTGGCAATGACTTGATCCTGACTCACCGTTGTGTTGATTTCAACAATACGGTTTTGTAAATCAATATCGAGTGAGGCATTCGAGTCGAGCTCTTTAATTGCGGTAGTAATGCCGCGTGCACAACCACCACAAGTCATATTAGCGATGTGAAATTTCATATGTTGCTCCTTTTAACAAAACATTTGTTTAAAACATTAGAACAGTAACTCTAAACTTTCACCATACAACCAGCCTTTTTCTGAATCAGTTACTCGCTGTAACTTGGTCTGTTTACAACCTTACAGTTTTCTTCAGAGTATTCCAAAGAAGAGTGTTCTAATGACTACAGTAAAAGTACTTAACCAACATTAATGTGACTTTAAAATGACATTTTTGTCATCTACGATCACTCTGAAATTTATAAGATTAGTTATTTCAATCAATGGTAGTGAACTGAATAGATGAGACCGTTATGGGTTGAAGATAAGCTAAAAACCGGTGACTACCTTTATGTATAATGCCTCATGATGCGATTTTACTGTTCTGATTGTCGTAAGTTGGCAGTCCAGTAGAAACTTTATTGCTCAGCTACAAAAGATAAATGCAGTAATGTTAAATTTCCTCAATTCCCTTATTTTGAAATTCTCTTATTCAATACCCACGACAGTGGTTATATAGCCTGTTGTTAATAGAATTGATAGACCTAATAACATCTCAAATAAAATGGCATGACTAAGGTGTTTAGCGAATTTAGGATGTTGAAGACGCGGGGTGAAATACCATTTGTTGAAGGCAGCTAAAAGTAGAATACCTATAACAAAAAACATTTTAACCATGAAACCATAGCCATATGCAGTATTGATTAAGGTATTAAAATCTTTAATTAAAAGAAGAGCTACACTAGCGCCACAGGCGATTAATATCCCAACAATGAAAGCAGCAATACGTCCAAATACATGCATGCGATCTTTTAAAGGTAAACCACTTATTTCCCGGCTGGTTTTCCATAACGGATATAAAGACCCCATCCATAACGACATAACTAGAATATGGATTGATAATAAAATTTGAGTAAGTAAGGTTAAATTAGCGACATGTCCGAGCTGGGAAAAACTAAAAATAATCGGGATAAGTAAAATACAAAATATTGAACTTTCAATTATAGAAAACTGACCTTTGTTCCTGTTAACTTTAACCACCATGAGAAGAAGTAAAAGAGCAAAACTAATAGAACGAAGAACGTATATATACCCCGTCGGAGTATTAACCAATATATTAATATACGTGGGGTCCACCATCCCTGTAATACCAGTATTGGCAAAACTACCAATCAGAATAAAAAATCCCAAGGTACTGGAAATTAGGCCTAATCCAGCGCCAATTGTAATATATTTAAGAATCGATTCTTTTAGTTCAAGATATTGTCTAAGTAAAAAATAGCAAAAGGCCCCACCAACGACAAAAGCTACACTTAAATATAAAATAACCTTAGTTAACCAAGTGGCCCACATCCAATATTCAGAAATCATTATTTTTGTCCATTCTAGAACAACATGCCAGCACCTCACTGACATGTTGAAAGGTAATCAATTCTTATTTAGTTGATTTAATAGTGAAACTATATTCACCATTCATGTTGTGACCATCTTTCCCCATTGTTGTCCAGACAACGGTATATTTACCTTTTTTCAGTTTCGGAAGAGCGACATCAAAGGATTTCTTTAAGTCATGAGTAACTTTATATTTTAAAGGAACATCTCTTCGCTGAGCATCCAGTAACTTAATATTCATCAACATAACCTCTGCACCAAAGTTAAGGGTCAAGTTCTTTGGTTGACTAAGGATAGATGCATTTTCCGCAGGAATCGCACTCACTAAACTCACATGAGCGAACGTAGTTGTAGTAGCCACAATCATCGTTGCAGCTACTACAACATTACGTAGAGCAGTCATTTTATTTTGAAATAATTTCATTTACGTTTCCTCTTGATTCGTTAGTTCATTAGAGATGACTTTATAAAATCTATATTTAATGAGACCACATCATCTCCTCTTATATTTCAATTATTAGTGAGAGACAGAAACAGAGCGATGACTTCAAAATTACATTTTTGTCATTTTTAAAATTTAAAATCTTTAACTATTAAAATAATCTTATTGAAAAATAATGATCATTTAACAAACAAATTATGTAGGTGGTTGATTTATGAAATGTAGTAATCATTTTGTCTAAGAAAATAGTAGCTATTTAATTTTTTATATTTTATTTTAAATATAAACATGTTATGTTTAATTTGATCTAATATAAATTTGTGGGCTAAGCACATGACTCAAACACGTCCAAGAATGACCAAATTATTTGAACAGCTTGGTTTAGCTTCTACTGAAGAAGCAATTGCAAAATTCATAGAGAGCCATCAGCTAGCTGGAGATGTTTTTTTAACACAAGCAATTTTTTGGACTGATGCTCAACGTCATTTTTTAGAAGAAAAACTACACTCTGATGGTGAATGGACGACAGTGATTGATCAATTAAATGAGTCTTTACATGAAAATTCAGTAAAATAATTTTCCGTTAGTATTAAGGATCTACATTCTTCCCTGCATTGAATACAACTCATTCATACAGTAGTACTGTTTTGGAGATGGAATCTCTATTATATAAGTAGTAGATTCCTTACTCTGAAATTTGGATTATAAACCCTAATATTAAAAATAATCTTCTTTACCTTCTATCGGCTTTGTTGCATAAATATGTAAGCATCTGATTTAAATAAATTTAATTTTGAATCAAAAAAATAATCAAAACTTCTAAAATCATATAGTTATGAAATCTTTGTGCAACAAAGCCCCTTCTATCTAATAAATATACCAATAAGTTTAATAATTAAATTATCCACCCTTTTTTCTATAAAAAACTATTTTGATCAACTGTATTTTTTCTTTAAAGGAATAACAGTGTAAATTACATTAAGAATGTGTCTCTAACTAGCCTTGGAGTCATCTAATCATTTCATTTTTATTTTTTTAAGCACATAAAATCATAACAACTTTAATAGTTTTAAAAGATTAATATTAAATAAAATTTTTGTCATCTCAGCATAGACTATATATTTCGAGAAGATCTCAAAATTACATTTTTGTCATTTTTAAAAAATAATTAATTAATAGTGCTAAAATTTTTAAGAGAGACAGAGAATAACCAAAAATTTCATCAGTTTAGTAGTCAAATTCCTAGACTCTGTTCAGTACTAAAACATAGCTTTTACTTCCAAATTATTTAAAGGAAAAAATTATGATGAAATTCAAAAACATTTTTTTGGGCTTATGTATCGCAGCCGCGTCATTGAATACATTTGCACAGCAATCCGATGAACACAAAGATCACCACCCTGAAAAAACAGCACCATCTGCAGTAACAATTAAGCAAACAGTTACCAGCACCACTGCTACAGATAAAATGGCTGCAATGGACCAGCACATGAAAGCAATGCAAGCCATGCATGCAAAGATGATGGCTGCAAAAAACCCTCAAGAACGTCAAAAACTTATGGCTGAGCACATGAAACTCATGCAAGGAGGTATGAGCATGATGAAACAGATGAGCGGCCAAAGCATGAATGCAAATATGGCTGACCGTCAGCAAATGATGGAAAAACGTATGGACATGATGCAATCCATGATGCAGATGATGATGGACTGTATGCCTCCCTCCACAACTAAATAATTACCCATGAATTAGAGAGGGAAGCACCATGAACCATCAACCTCAAGAACATAATTCAGTACCTAACTTTTGGTCTACACGTTATGCCATCGGCCTATTCGTGATTGGTGGTGTGGCAGCCTATTTTCTCTTAACCGAGCATTTGGCCCATGTCGTTGGTGTTTTACCCTTTTTACTCCTTTTAGCATGCCCCACTCATGCATATTTTTATGCATGGTGGTCATGGACATCACCATCATCAACAGAAAAATCCAGACACATCAGATAATAAAAAATCACGCGAACCAGGAGACCCCTCATGAATCATGCGGAATCGGCCTATGGTCTGTGGTGGCTCGTCATCATAAATTCGGCAATTTTCATTATGTTTGCCTTCAGTTTTTTTAAACCCGCCACAGCACGAGACTGGCGTACTTTTAGCGCTTTCTCTGCTTTCATCATTGCATTGTTTGTCGAGATGTATGGTTTCCCTTTAACCATTTACCTGTTGTCAGGCTGGCTACAAACTCGCTTTCCTGAACTTGATTTGCTGTCGCATAACTCAGGTCACTTATGGTCAACGCTACTGGGTGAAAAGGGTGATCCACATTTTGGCATTCTGCACATCGCGAGTTATATTTTTTTGGGCTATGGTTTCTATTTACTATCAAAAGCATGGCAGGTGTTGTACCACGCACAACGTCATCACCAATTGGCAGTAAGCGGACCCTATGCGCGCATACGCCACCCGCAATACGTAGCTTTTGTAATGATCTTGCTGGGTTTTTTATTGCAATGGCCAACTTTACTGACACTGATTATGTTTCCGATCTTACTGATTATGTATGGGCGCCTAGCAATCACGGAAGAGGCTGAGATGAGTAAACAGTTTGGTACTGTCTATGACAGCTATGCTCAACAGACTCCAAGATTTATTCCAAAATTCGGCCATAAAACCACTTTACCATAGGAGAATTATTTATGTCAGATCAAAAAAATCATAACCAGGACCATATGGCACAGGCTACAACAGACGTACTGAAAGACCCAGTCTGTGGTATGACCGTCACTGAAGAATCGAAATACCATGAGGAATTTAAGGGGAAAACTTACTTTTTTTGCAGTGATAAATGTCAATCAAAGTTTCATAGCAGCCCGGTGCAATATATCGCTAAACCCGCAACGACGACTGCCGATGCACATACACAGCATCATCAGACTGTTCAACACGTTAATGCGGCAAGCACAACAGGTACGACCATCTATACATGCCCAATGCATCCAGAAATCAGGCAAGATCATCCTGGAAACTGTCCTAAATGCGGAATGACACTGGAGCCACTCATTCCTGAATTAGAGGAAGATGAGAATCCGGAGTTACGTGATTTCCGCCGACGCTTCTGGTGGACACTGCCATTGACCATCATCGTGACTTTTTTGGCGATGTTTGGTCATCAAATGAACCTGTTCAATATGGCTGTTCAGAGCTGGATTGAACTGGTGTTGTCACTCCCAATTGTACTTTGGGCAGGTTGGCCATTTTTTTCCCGGGGTTGGCAATCGGTTGTGAATCGCAACCCGAACATGTGGACGCTGATTGGTTTGGGCACTGGAGCTGCATTTATTTATAGTGTGGTCGCAACCATTGCACCGCAAATCTTCCCAGACTCATTTATTTCCATGGGTCGTGTCGCTGTTTACTTTGAAGCTTCAGCGGTCATCATTTCATTGACCCTACTGGGACAAATATTGGAGTTAAAAGCACGTTCGCAAACTTCTGCTGCAATTAAGTCACTCCTTGGGCTCGCTCCTAAAACAGCTCGCCGAATCCTGCCTGATGGAACTGAAGAAGATGTTCCTCTAACGCATGTCCATGTAGGAGATTTACTCAGAATTCGCCCAGGTGAAAAAGTGCCTGTGGATGGTGTAATCACTGAAGGAAGTAGTTCAGTGGATGAATCGATGCTGACAGGTGAACCTTTACCTATCACTAAACGTATCGGCGATAAAGTCATTGGAGCTACCCTGAATACCAATGGTTCATTGATCATGCGTTCAGAGAAAATTGGTTCAAGTACCATGTTATCCCAGATCGTACAGATGGTGGCGCAAGCTCAACGATCGAGAGCACCAATGCAACGTATGGCTGATCAGGTAGCAGGTTGGTTCGTCATGGCTGTAGTGATCATTGCCTTGCTTACCTTCTTTGGATGGGGACTATTCGGCCCAGAAGAATCAAGCTGGGTTTATGCATTAATCAATGCTGTGGCAGTACTCATTATTGCCTGTCCTTGTGCACTAGGCTTGGCAACTCCAATGTCTATCATGGTTGCGACGGGTCAAGGTGCTACTCATGGTGTACTGTTCCGTGATGCAGCAGCCATTGAGAATCTACGCAAGATTGACACACTAATCATCGATAAAACAGGTACGTTAACTGAAGGACGCCCTGTATTCGATCGTGTAGTTGCCGCATCAGGTTTTGACGAATCTGAAGTATTACGTTTAGCCGCCAGTCTTGATCAAGGCAGTGAACACCCGCTAGCCGAAGCGATTGTAAACGCAGCACACGAACGTGGCCTGTCTCTTGAAACACCAGATAATTTTGAATCGGGCTCAGGGATTGGTGTTCGAGGTCAAGTGGGCGATCGTCAGTTAGCTTTGGGCAACACAGCACTGATGGAGCAATTGGGTATCTCGGTACAATCTCTGATTCCGCAAGCCGAAGAGCTGCGTTCGGAAGGTGCAAGTGTGATGCATCTAGCCATCAATGGTGAATTGGCCGGTCTGCTTGCAGTATCCGATCCCATCAAAAAAAGTACCCCAGAAGCACTTGCCACCCTGAAGGAAGCGGGTCTACGTATCGTGATGGCAACAGGAGATGGTCTCACCACTGCCCGTTCAGTCGCAGCACGTCTAGGCATTGATGAGGTACATGGTGAAGTTAAACCCGCAGATAAACTAGAACTGGTCAGCAAATTGCAGAAGGAAGGTCGCATCGTGGCAATGGCCGGCGATGGAATCAATGATGCACCAGCACTAGCCAAGGCTGATGTCGGTATCGCTATGGGGACCGGAACTGATGTCGCAATGAATAGTGCTCAAGTTACCTTGGTCAAGGGAGATTTACGCGGTATCGCGGTTGCCCGTTCACTTTCGGAAGCTACTGTTGGCAACATGAAACAGAACCTCATGTTTGCTTTCCTTTACAATGCTTTGGGTATCCCTATCGCGGCTGGCGTACTATATCCATTTACCGGTTGGTTGTTGTCACCGATGATTGCCGCCTTGGCTATGAGTTTGAGTTCAGCTTCAGTCATCACGAATGCCCTTCGCCTGCGAAATAAAAAGTTATGATAGAGAGTTCTTTTCTTCCACCAGATGTACCAGGTCTTATTGCAGCACTTGCCATCGGCCTGCTCATTGGTTTAGAACGAGGATGGCACGATCGTGAATTGCCCGAGGGCAGCCGAGTAGCAGGCCTACGTACCTTCACATTGACAGGATTCCTCGGAGGAGTGCTCGGTCATTTACAACCAAACTTCGGGCCTTGGCCGCTGGTCGCGGCCGTATTAGGGCTTTCCTTATTATTAACAGTGTCCTACGCGCGTACCGCAAAACTTTCCGGTAATCTAAGCGCTACCACGACGATCGCGATGCTGTTGACATTAGTTTTAGGTGCATATGCATCCCATGGTAATGTTACTTTAGCATTAACCGCGGCTGTAATCGTCGCTGTATTTTTGGATCTCAAGCCAACCTTACACGGTTGGCTACGCTTGATAGAGCATCGTGAATTAACCGCATCCCTGCAGTTGCTGGTACTTTCTGTCGTTATATTACCCTACTTACCCAATACGGGTCTGGGACCTTTTGCTGCATTAAATCCTTACCAGTTATGGTGGGCAGTGATCCTGATTGCCGGACTCTCTCTGGCAGGTCATTTTGCCATGCGGCTTACCGGTTCAGAAAGAGGCATATTCTGGACAGGTCTATTGGGTGGTTTGGCATCTTCTACAGCTGCAACTGTCGCACTGGCACGCTATACACGCCAGCACCCCGTCATGGTCAGTGCTGCTATTTCTGGAACATTGGCTGCCTGTGGCATCATGTTTTTTCGTATGGTTGTGCTGATAGGCGTCATTGAGCCAGCATTGCTAAGCACTTTTGGTGGTGCAATGATGATTGCGGGAATCCTTCTGCTGGGTATGGCATTGTGGAGACAACGCCAAATTACCAGCGCTGAAAACAACGATCGAACAATAGAAGCAATGGCTCCTTTTGATCTTGGGACAGCATTCAGCTTCGCTGCTTTCCTGGCTGTCATGGCAGTCTTGGTCCCGGCAGCAAAACAATGGTTGGGCACCAGCGGCATCTTCGTATTATCGACTATTTCTGGGCTAGCAGACGTAGATGCTATTTTAGTCTCACTTGCCCGCCTGCATAGTACTGAAGGCTTAACAACAAATGTGGCTGCTGTCGCGCTAGGGCTGGCCACACTGAGCAACATGTTAAGCAAAGCGACAATTGCATGGATGACAGGGGGGCACAGTTTGGCCGAGCTATCATATTTGGCTACACAATTGCCATGATAGGTGCTGGCGTAGCTCTGGCTCTCAGTTTGAGCTTTATGTAAGGTCAACTCGGGTAAATGGAAGATGTTCAAAAAATGAGTTAAAATGATTCCCCTTGCATGGATTCACTTTGAAAAACAATGGTAAAAATGATTCGACCATTGAGGGATTCAGCCTGGATGGTCGCCCCAAGCATATCAAGAATAGATTTTGTTATCGCGAGCCCTAAGCCGGTTCCTTCTTCTGTTCTTTGTCTAGATGCATCTGTTCGATAAAATCGATCAAATAACCTGGATAGTTGTTCAGGAGAGATTTCAGGGCCTTCATTTTCAATTGAAAATATTGTGTTATCTAAATTCTGTTGAAGTTTTATGCGTATTGTAGAATTCTTATTTCCATATTTAACTGCATTAGATAATAGATTGCTGAGTGCTCGACGTAACATAGCAGGATCACCTTTGACATTTCCAGATCCTGTTTGTTGAAGCGTCATATTTTTTTCGGCAGCTAGCGCATCATAGAAATCAAATAAGGCTGTAACTTCTTTAACCAGGTCAATATTCTGTAAGTTCTGTAATTTTAGGCCATGTTCTGCTTTTGCCAAGAAAAGCATATCGGATACCATTCGAGCCAAACGTTCTAATTCTTCTAAATTAGAAAATAGTACTTCTTGATAGGTACTGGTATCTCGTTTACGGGCAAGACATACTTGAGTTTGAGTCATTAAGTTATTAATCGGTGTTCTAATTTCATGCGCTAAATCAGATGAAAAATCGGAAAGCCTTTCTAAAGCTGATTCTAGTCTGTCGAGCATATCATTGAAGGCAATTGCTAATGATTTTAGTTCTGTTGGTGTGTGCTCAACTTCTAAACGTTCTGAAAGATGTTGGGCAGAAATGCCTTCTGCGACCTTAGCCATTTTTTGCACGGGTCTTAAACCTCTCCAGGTTGCAAACCAGCCTAAAAACATTAAACAAATCGTACCGGCTAAACCAATGTAAAAAAGTTGACGCTTAAAATCATTTAAAAAATGTAGATGTTCAGATGTATCGATCCCCACAATAATGCGTACAGATTGTATTTCAGTATTTTTGTTTAAATCCGTGTTGTAGATCATGCCACGATAGGTCTTATTCTTAATTTTCCATTTAATCCAAGGGTTATTTGCTGACTTGATTAACTGTTGAGTATTAATGATTGAAGGTGTTGAACTAAATAAAATCTGACCTGCCGGTCGTTCTATTTGGACCATAAGATCATGGTGTCCAACTAAAGCATCTTTCAAATATAGATCAAGTTCTGGAGAATTTTTAGGATGCTGTTGGAGAAGATTCTGAATAAGCTGGATTTTACCTTCTAATTGGGTACGATCTTGCGTTTCAAAATGATGCATCACTAATTTATGGATGAAAAACCCCATCATAATGAGAATGCATATAGTCGATAATGAGAAAATAATACCAATACGAAAACTAATAGATTTGAATAATTTATTATTCATCTTCTACCTCTAATACATACCCCATTCCTCGAATATTCTGAATTAACTTAGGGGTAAAATTACTATCTACTTTATTTCTTAATCGTTTAATAGCGACTTCAACTACATTTGTATCACTATCAAAGTTCATATCCCAAATTTGAGATGCAATAAGTGCTCTTGGTAGAATTTCACCTCTTCTACGCATAAAAAGCTCCATAAGCGCAAATTCTTTAGCCGTCAGATCAATGCGTTGACCTGCTCGTGTTACCCGACGTTTTCTCAAATCAAGTTCTAAATCAGCAATCTTAATAATATTATTATCTTCTCTTTGTTGCCCTCGTCTAAGGAGCGTTTTTATTCGAGCTAGAAGCTCTGCAAAAGCAAAAGGCTTAACTAAATAATCATCAGCGCCTAGCTCTAATCCTTTTACTCGATCTTCGATTTGATCTCGGGCGGTAAGAAAAAGAATGGGCATTGTTTTACCGCTGCTACGAATATCATTGATAATATTCCAACCATTTAGTCCAGGTAACATCACGTCTAAAATAATTAAGTCATACTCTTCAGAAAGAGCTTGATGTTTACCCGTTAACCCATCTGTAACCCAGTCCGTAATATAGCCAGCTTCGGATAAACCTTGCTTGAGATAATCACCAGTTTTTTGTTCATCTTCAACTAATAGTATTCTCATCTCAGAATCCTAAGTTATTCATTAAAACTATAATAACGTTATAAAACATCTGATCGAGATAGATTACAAAAATGTCATTTTCAAGTCACTTAGATGTTCAGTGCTTCACTTTATTGTAGTAGCAAGAAATTAACTTTTAGAGAAACTTATGAAAACTGTAGTGCGTCGTAGTCTAACAATTTTAATGTGTGCTGGAACTTTAATTGCTGGTACTCAATCTTGGGCAAAAGATGTATCAACCTCAAGTGCCACTAAAACGGTAAAAGCACAGGAACCTTGTACAAAACCTTGTAAAATGGAAAAAGATGACAAGACTCAGCAAGATCATAGTCAACATCAGTCTCCTAACTCATCTGACATGTCAAAAATGGATCATTCTATGATGAATATGGACCATTCTAAAATGGATCATTCAAAGATGAATATGCCTGGTAGCAATAAATAATTTTATAAATAGCGAGAAAGAAGTATTAAAGTTTATACTAAATATTTGCTTTATTACTTCAATCTTGACCTTTCTAAAGGTGAGATAGAATGTCAAAAAAGTTAAGTCATATACTCTTAATTGGAGTTGGTTTATTTTCATCAACTTGGGTAATGGCGGCAGTTAAAGAATATGATTTAACAATCGCTGAACAAACTGTAAATATCACAGGAAAACCAGTTGAGAGAATTACTGTAAATGGTAAATTCGTTGCACCACTTCTTGAATTTGAAGAAGGTGATGAGGCCGTTATCCGTGTTCACAATAAGTTAAAAAATCAGGACTCTTCAATCCATTGGCATGGCTTATTATTACCTGGAATTATGGATGGTGTACCTGGATTTAACAAATTTAATGGCATTGCCCCTAATAAAACTTATGAATATAAGTTTAAAGTCCGCCAAAATGGTACTTATTGGTATCATTCACATAGTAAAGGACAAGAACAAGACGGTTTATATGGTGCTTTTGTTATTTATCCTAAAGATAAAACTCCACTAACAGCTGCTGAAAAAACCGATAAAGATTACGTTGTTTTGCTTTCTGATTTTCATAATTCAACAAGTGATCAAATTATGAAAAATCTTAAAAAAGAAGCAGATTACTATCAGAACCGTCGCGAAACAGTATTCGATGTATTAAAACAAGTTAAACGTGATGGATTAAAGGCAACTTGGCAAGACCGCTCTATGTGGAATCGGATGCGGATGTTGAAAACAGATATGTCCGATGTGACTGGTTATACATTTTTAATGAATGGCAAAACACCTCAGCAAAACTGGACCGGTAACTTCAAAGCTGGTGAAAAAGTTCGCCTTCGTTTTATTAATGCTTCCGCTATGTCATTCTTTGATGTACGCATTCCAAACCTAAAAATGACTGTAGTCAGTGCTGATGGTCAACCTGTAAAGCCCGTTCCTGTAGATGAGTTCCGTATTGGTACTGCTGAAACCTATGATGTCATTGTGGAACCAAAACAAGCACATTACCAAATTGAAGCTGAATCTATTGATCGTACCGGTTTTTCAGTGGGAACATTACATGAAGAAAGCAGCCCAGCAGTCAAACAAATTGAGATGCCTAAATCTCGCCCTCGTGCTTTATTAACTATGGAAGATATGGGGATGAGCCATGACATGTCATCTATGAAAGGTATGGATCATGATATGTCTTCTATGAAAGGCATGAATCACGATATGTCTTCTATGAAAGGTATGGATCATGATATGTCTTCAATGAAAGATATGAATCATGATATGTCTTCTATGAAAGGCATGAATCACGATATGTCTTCTATGAAAGGTATGAATCATGATATGCCGATGAATAGCGCTACTGTTAAGGCGGCTTCAGACAAGAATGATAATACCGTATTTGGATGGGCAAATGCTTCAACACCTGAAGGTAATAAAGCATTGCAATATAGTGATTTGCAATCGTTAGATCCTCAAAAAGACACTCGTGCAGCTGAACGTGAAATAGAGATCCGTCTTGGTGGAAACATGGAGCGTTATATTTGGACAATAAATGGTAAAAAATTTAATGAAGCCGACCCACTAGTGGTGAAGTATGGTGAACGTATTCGCTTAAAATTTGTCAATGACAGTATGATGGCTCACCCAATGCACTTACATGGCATGTTTATGCAGCTTGAGAATGGTCAGGATCCAAGCAATATGCCAAACAAACATACGGTAATTGTTCCACCTGGGAAAACGATAACCACTCTACTCACAGCTGATGAGTTAGGTGAGTGGGCTATTCATTGTCACCTGCTTTACCATATGAGTGCAGGAATGATGAATAAACTCATTGTAGCCCAAGTAGACAAAGATAGTGTTTCAAAAAATATTGTTGCTCAGCCCCCAATAAATGAGAAGGGAGTAAATCCACATGCAAATCACTAAGAATTTCTTCTCAAAAACAGTCTTATCAATTGCATTAATAAGTATATCAAACTTAACTTTTGCTAATAGCAGCACTTCGGAACAAGAAAGTAATATTACAAATGGTATGAGAGTCTTATTACAGGAGTCTGGTGGCTTAAGATATAGCCCCCAAGAATTGTATCCAGAATATTATTCAATGGAAAATGCAAATGGGGGAGATAATATTATTCTGACCGCAAGAAAGAGATCAGCCCCATCTCATGATGATCATCTTAAAGAACATGGCGGACAAATTTATCAAGCAACAAAACTTGAAAATGCATGGATAGTTGATGAAGATGGTAAGGGTACACTAGGAACGAAGTTTGAAACTTTGATTGGGACAGATGAAAATCGTCTATTTATTGAAGCCAATTCGGAAAAGTCAGAAAGTAATGATCCAGAATATGCTGTATCAGCACTTTATAGCCGTAACGTAGCCCCATTTTGGGATGTACAAGCTGGGGTAAGATATAGTGAAGATAAAAATAACAGCAGCAGCGATCGAGTGGATGGGGTTATTGGTATATTAGGTCTAGCTCCTTATTTCTTTGAAACACAAGCATATCTTTATGGCGGTGAGAATAATTTTTGGGGAGCAAGTTTTGAATTAGAACGTGATTTGCTTTTAACTCAGAAACTTATTACTCAACCTTATATCGAAGCAGATGTAATATTTAGCGATGATTCTAACTATGCTGCAAAATCAGGTTTATCAGAACTAAAAACTGGTATCAAAACCCGATATGAGATTACTAAGCGAATTAAACCTTTCATTGATGTTGCTTACCAATATGAAAAAGGACAGAAAGCCACTTCTATGCAAGAGGCAACAGAGTCTGAAAAGGGATGGAAATATGGTGCAGGCATCGAATTAGTTTTTTAAAATAGTATGATTTGGATTCATGAATGGTAGCTTCGGCTACTATTCATGAATTATTACTATTTATTTTCGAATCTGTAAAACTAAAAAAGCTTAATTTTTGGTCTATTTTTATGCAGTGGTTAAAAACATGCTTAAAATTATCACTTATGAGAGTTTTTGATATGCCAACTAAAAAACCAACATCTGAGCGTGATATCGCTAAAGCAGCTGCTTATATATTGCAAGAAAGCTTTATTAAAGGTAATCCTCCCATAAATAACCGAAGTTAAAAGTAGAGGTTAAGCAGCCATTAGAGGTGGCCTTCCTTTGTTTGCTTGGTGTGGTCTTTCATGGTTGTAATGCCACAACCAGTTTGTTGCATAATCTTGTACTTCATCCAAAGTATCAAATAAATGCTTGCTCAGCCAACTATAACGTATGGTCCGATTATAGCGTTCAATATACGCATTCTGCTGTGGCTTACCCGGTTGAATATATTCAATACGAATACCGTGCTCAGTCGCCCAGCGCACAAATTCGTGACTGATAAATTTAGGACCATTATCGCATCGGATCACTAACGGTTTTTCTCTCCACTCCAGCAATTGATTCAACGTACGAATAACCCTGATTGTGGGCAATGAGAACCCTGCTTCAATGGCTAGGCCTTCGCGGCGGTAATCATCAATCACATTCAATAATCGAAACTTGCGACCATCGGAAAGCTGATCATGCATAAAATCTAATGACCAAACCTGATTTTCTCGGATTGGTTCCTTCAATGGTTCAGGCGCATGCCGTTTTAGTCTTCTTCTCGGTTTAATACGCAGATTCAGTGCCAACTCACAGTAAATGCGGTAAACCCGCTTGTGATTCCAGCAGCAACTCTCAACATGCCGTAAATACGAGAAGCACAAACCAAAGCCCCAATCGGAATTTTCCTCAGTGAGTTCAATGAGCTGTTCAGCAATGAGTGCATTGTCATCGCTGAGTTTGGCTTGATAGCGGTAGCAGGTTTCACTAATGCCAAATGCTTTACAAGCCAAACGAATACTAATGGCATGCTGGGCAACTGCCTGTTGTGCCATCTTACGCCGGCAAGATGGCTTTACCCTTGCGCAGCAGTGCTGCTCATTGCCATCGCTTCCTGGATGATTTCGGCCTTTAATCGCTCTTCCGCATACATCTTTTTAAGTCTGGTATTTTCGGCTTCTAGCTCTTTCAGTCGAGCCATTAATGATGTATCCATACCACCATATTTGGCACGCCATTTATAAAAGGTAGCATTACTCATGCCGTGTTCACGGCAAAGGGTCGCTACAGGTGTGCCAGATTCTGCCTGTTTCAAGATGGACATGATCTGACTGTCAGTAAATTTAGATGTTTTCATGCAGAATCTCCTGCTCGTATCTTAAGAGAAAATTCTACTTTTAGATCCTATTATTTTTAGGGGGGATTACCGGACTACTAATGACTTTTGGATTGCACTCTCACTTTCAACAAAGGAACGTAATCGCTTTAACCGTCAAAGAATGTATCGAATACTTCGAAAACTTGTTGAATTAGGTTTTTTAGAAAAAAAAGTTAACCATGAAAACTCTCGCTTTTCTTTATTTAGTGAGACAAAGAAAATTAATATATTTAGAGGCATAAACAATGAAAGTGAAGATTTATCGAAAATGAGACTAGAAGAAACTAGAATAAGTTTTAAAATTTCTTTCCTTGAAAAACAAATAGAGGCTTACAAACAATTGGAAATTAATTTCCCAAGCATGAAAAAGAAAATTTTATATGTTAGAAATAATTGTAAGTCCGAAATAATTGAGTTGAAAGCATACCAACATGCTCTAAAAAGCATTATCTATCCTATTGAAAGTTAAAGATCCAGTTTATTTTGGTTCTTTAACTTTACTATTGCTTCTGAACTAAGGACTCATTTAGCTCTTCGATTGTTAATCAATCCGAACTTTTTTTGCTCATTGGCTCATTCAATTTAGCAATGCTGAGCCCATACTTATGGGCATTGTATTGCCACACCACAAACTGTTCCAACAACATAGCGTTTTCTTTTTCCAATCTAGCATTCTTGGCCTCCAAAGCCTCAATTTTAGTTTGAGCGATTTTCAGACTAGCAGGGAGTTTTTGCTGTTTTGCTTTTAAAATTTCTAATGCTGCTGGAGATTTTTTTCCTAGATCATAAGCGTTCTTAATTTTTGCAAATTTTTGTAGGGTTTGGCGAGTTGGTGCAGGCACAATCTCTAGTTGTACTTCAATTGCTTTGCATAACTTCTCCCACGTTAACTTTTCATTTGGCGACCAATAATCAAGAATTTCAACAATATCTTGTACATTCTGATCTGTTAGATGCTGTGCCATATTAGCTCCATAAATCCAATGATAAAGAATCATGTAAACCTGACTGCTCTTCAAGCTTTTTACGTTGAGTATTCTCAATAATGGGGATACGTTTACGACCTGCTTTTTGATACGCTAAATCAAGATGTGTCACATGTTCCGAAGGCGGCAAACTTAAAGGCGTTCCATCAAGAATGTTTGGATCATCAAGTAGGGCTATCAACTGTTCACAACGTTTAATAGTAAGCTCTCTAGTGTGCAACCAGACCGTTGAACCAGTAACATTTTTACTAACAGCCTCCTTATCCTTAGCCCATAAGATTTTTTCTTTTCTAAGTCGATCTTGAAGCCGTTTTTTCTTTTCATCATCCCCCTTAATACAGACATGCTCTGTACAATTAAGACAGTTTCTATATTTTAGGCAGGGTTCATCAATATAAGAATGTGTACAAAGTCCAAACTCGGTAGTGTGCATGGACAATGTTGTTTTGGTATTTAACTCTTGTAGAGTTCGAGGTGTAGCGATCTGGAATGTATATGTACTATCAGTATCTACTGTACCAACCTCGTTTTTCTGCATCTCAATTAAGCTAAAATTACGATCTTCAACCGAAGTATGGTCATATACTCGATTTTGCTTCATATCAGCCCGCCCTGACCATTTAGCGAGTAACATGCTATCCATTCCATTGGTATTTGCTATCGTATTGAGAAGATGCCTAAATTGATGTGTAGTCACACTGTAGTCACCATATCCCCATCGTTGGAAAATAGATTGAACATTTGCTAACTCATGACGTCCTTTCTTCTTTTTTTTGGTGGAAGATAAGCCTTCATTTAAAGTATTAATATGTGGCATCCATAGCTCAGTAGTTACTGTTGGCTTTTGGGTATGAAATTGATTTGCAAAGCAACAGAAAAGCGCTTCAGACCATTTTATTTCTATGCCAGCACCCACTTGAAACGGTACATATGGGAAGCCTTCAGGTAAGCGACTTCTTATCAATTCATTCAAATCATTCAAACTATATATATTATTCTTTCTTTCTAAACCTCTTACTGCCAAGAATTGATTGCCTGAAGTTCTAGCTGTTGTTGTATCCGAATAATTTGACTCATCAAAACCTAGCGCTTGCAATACTTGTTTTTTTGTTAACAGTTGCTCATCAGAGACTTCTGGACATAATTCATGTCGAGGAAACTTATCACTATTTTCTAACAGAGATGCAAATAGTCTTGCTTTTTCAGAAATTTTTTTTAATCGTTTAATTGCTAATTGAACAGTTGGGATCATGACCCCTGGAATATATTTAATATCGTACCCAAAATTTTTCTGCGCATACCATCTAATACCAAATACAGTTTCACTATTAGAACCATCTACTGTAAGCCCTAAACTGCTCTTAGAAAGCGTTTGGGCTTCTTCCTGGTGGATACAATTCTGCTTTAAGAAAAATAGCTCTGATGCTCGTTCTGGCGCAGCTAGAAGCAAACCCACAGCACTGGTGACAAAAATATCTCTATCTGACAGTTCTGAATCTTTCCGCGAGAAAATATCAGCTAATGCAAAAATCGCATCCTCATCAGGAAGTTTAGACTCTCTATGTTCCTCTGACTCCTCATCTAGCACAATCGATTTATCAGCAGGTTTTTTAAGTGGATTTTTCCACTCTGGCAAAGCTAATACCTTTATTTGGCGTAGAAAATCCAAAAGAATTTTTAATTGTCTTCCTACATGATAAGCAGAGCTTGCTTTGTAATTTTTCTTAGCATTTTCAGCAGCCAAGTCAAAATCAGCAATAACCAATTTAGTTAAATCAACTTCACTATTTCGGTCTAAGAATATTTGCTCTATTGCCCGAATTGAAAGAATTGTGTCTTGAGTTTTTAACTTGCTATTAATTCTTTGATACTTAACATACGCCTTTGCAAATTCTAGAATTGAATGATGTAAAAGATTTTCGGGTAATCTATCTTTGGATGAAATACCCATTTTGACAAAGTTTACTTCGCCTTTCCAATAATGGTCTTCAAATCTAATATCTTCATTTAATTCTGATAACTGCTTAACAAAATCAATAAACCGCTTAATTTCAGAGTCAGGAGTTTGGATTCTGTCAGATGGAAAATAAATCAAATTATCCATGATTAAACTCCTTACAAGCATCAATGACTTGCTGAATGGCAATAATTGTTCGGTCATTCACGGCAGCAACTTCAAGACTACACCCCATTGTTATTAGGTCATCTCGTTCTTTCATTAATTGTTTTAAAATAAGATGATGGGGTGCATTTGCCCAAGGCATAAATTTACTACACAGATAACATGCGATTGGTGCATAATCGTTACAGTATTGATGTGTACCACATGAGCCAACATCACAATCCTGCTCTACACAAGAAATTCGATTAGCATCTTCAATTTGTGATTGAGCCTCAATCTCATCCTTTACAACTTTCCCCTGAAAAGCATCTGCATATTTGCGTAAACTCTCGTCCATGATGGATGATATTTGCTGTGCAATTTCTGGCACACTTTGTACATAGCAATGTGCATTTTGGGTATCATGATGATCTAATAAATTTGCGATGACAATCACGCCTGCTTTTTGTCTAGCAGCATTTGTACCGAGCGTATAACGAAACCTATAAGAAGTAACAAATATTGGCTTACCTGTTTCCCTTGACCGAACACCAAGCTTTCTTACCGCCCCTTTCAATATTTGGGTTAATTCAACCGTAGGCAAATGAATAATTTCTTTTGGCAAAATTTCTGAAATTTCATGCCGATTTTCCCAATCCAAATTAACCAATTTCTCAAAATCATAAAATAGCGGTAGCTCTGCAAACTCTTGTTCAGATAGCTCTCGTTTTATTTCTTTGCTTAATTTCTGCTTTAAAATTCGAGTATGCTCAAACAATATTTGTACGATACTTTCACGAATTCCTACTTCACGAAAAGCATAACGAAATCCACTAGCACCTCTTATTTTAGCTTTTGGAATATTGAGTACATGAACTTTTTTTTCATCCTTAAACTTATACTTATCGGTCTCATATAAGTCTTTTACTTTTAACCCAGCAATTTGTATTGGTCGTCTACCTGTCGCACAAAAAACACGAATTAAAGCAGCCTCATAATAAGAAATCCTATTTTCTGCTAAATATTCGTTGGTTCTAGTAATAATTGCTTGGAATTCAAATGGACTAAATGGACCTTCATCTGGATCAAGAGAAAGAACAGCTGTACCTTTTTCATTTCCAGTTAATTTCCATGAATCCATTAAATCATAGATTTCGTCATCTACTGAAGAGTATCCTAAATTGTAGAGTTTTTTCAAAAAAACTCGTAGCATAGCTACTTTATATTCTTCTTTTTTGGACGAATAAAAATTTTTATAATTTAAAAGACCTTCGATTGAAAAATGATCCTCTCCACTGATCTCAATATATTTCGCTATATATTTACTCATATTAGCAGTATGAAAACTTGAGGAATATCGAGCAAAATTAGTTAGTGTAAATATAACATCATGCCGTACATCCTCTTTCAGTCGTTTCAAATATGTTAAATTCAAAGTGACATTAATGTCTAAAATCCATGTTTCATTATAGATATTAAACTCATACCCTTTGAATGAGCTAAAGGTATTTTGTGATATACCGAGACTATCTATTAAAAGTGACTTATTCACTGTCATCCTCAAATTTTTCTTGGATACTTAAACCTACTTCCATAGCCCGCCTATTTTCTGCACGTCTAGAATATCTTCTAGCACTTTCTGAATTTGGTATCCAACCCATCAGATACGCTCGATCTCTCTCAGCTTGATCTTCCGTTATTTTTCCAGATTGAATTAAATTTTGAACTTTATCTGTATATTTATCATTCCATGTATGCCTAAATGCATGTGCATGCACATTGAATAAAACGACTTCAGAAATTTCTGAAAAAATTTTGTCCAGTGCATTAATTGAAAGCGGCTGTCCATTATTTGATAAGATCAAAAAGTCTGTTAACTCTGCATTAGGCACTGTCGATCTATGATTTAGAATATAGATATCCAATTTTTTCTTTAGATTCTGGTTGAGTGCAATTGATCGACTTCTAGTCTTTACCAAAGGTTGATATAACCGAGGATCACTATCATCATGAGGATTACGTCTAATAGTCAGATAAGGTGTACCCGCTTGAGGAGGGGTTATATCTGTAATTTTTAAATTTAATAATTCTCCTTTACGACATCCTAAGTATAAAAACAAATAGATAATCAGCTCATTTCTATAAACTATGTAATCTGAAATCCAAATACGATTCTGATTATCAGGATTAACCGCCTTTAAAATTTTATCTACCTGCTCATCATCAAAGGACTCATATTCAGACTGACTATCCATGGGCTTACAAGGCCTACGAGATGTTAATAAATTTTTTGTGCTTGTTATTACTGATGAATGAAAATATATCTCTAGCCACCCAATATATTCAGCAAAATTAGTTAACCGCCTATATATTAATTGTTTAGATACATAATCCTGAGTAATAACCAATTTTGCTCTAGATCGCTCTTGATTATTAATTTTGGGAAAATTTACAACTTTTTTATTTGAAGCCATCCTATTTAGTCGACTACGGGTAAAACTTGCTAAATTTGCTATAGCCTCAATTTCATTTATTTCCAGAAAGTCTTTACTTTTTATTCTTTGCTCCAAGTCAATTTCTAATTGATCTAACAACCGAAAGAGCAATTTAATATCTTCCAAGATAGCTGAAATTGTATTAATTGATTGACCACGATTTCTTAAATTAATGATCGTATATAAATTTGGATAAGTCATTGGAACACCATCACTATCCAAAAGAACAGCAAATCGCTCACCACTACTCATTACAAATCTTTTAACGGACATCATAACTATATTTAACAAAATATCTAGGTATTAAATATAATAGGCTATAAATAAAAAAATTTACAGAACTATTTCTAGTATCTGTAAATTCTTTGTTTAATTAATTGTTAAATAATAAAAAATATTAAATTTTAACAAAACCTACTCTCAGGTGTGTCTCAAAACGGTAAGTCATCATCCAAATCTGCCGGTGCAGGTGTTGCAGCAGGGGCTGGTTTCGGTTGCTGATAACCGCCCTGGTTACCATAGCCACCACCAGCATTATTGTTGTTAAAACCGCCTTGAGCCTGCGGCGCATAGCCACCCTGGTTATTGTTAAAACGCGGCTGGTTAAATCCGTTATCGCCCTGCTCACCTTGCTGACGACCAGAGTCCAGCATCTGCATTTGCTCGCCACGAATTTCTGTGGTGTAGCGTTCCTGACCATTCTGATCGGTCCACTGACGGGTACGTAATGAACCTTCAATATAGACTTTTGATCCTTTGCGTAAGTATTGCTGCGCGATTTCACCTAAACGGTTATGCAGCACAATACGGTGCCATTCGGTTTGCTCTTTACGCTCACCGGTGGTTTTATCGGTCCACGCATCACTGGTGGCAATGGAAAATTGAGTAAGCGAGCCACCATTCGGGAAAGTTTTTGTTTCTGGATCTCGACCTAAAGTACCAACTAAAATGACCTTATTTACACCACGCATCAGCTGTATTCTTCCTATTTGTTTCTATTATTTACTTTATAAGAGTTATGCTTAAATGGCTACCTCTTTACCCAACAAGTGCGTTAATTGTTGTCGCGCAGCATCATCAATTTGCTGTTTATCGACTTTTATATAGGCAACTTGCTGTTCAGACATCACCACGACTTCTTCAATACCATGAATGGCCAAAAGTTGAGAAGTCCACTCATCCGTTTGTTTGGCCTCAGGCAGGCGAAATACCATCGACGACAGATAACGCGGCTGGGCCAGACCAAAACTCATCAGCAGCCAAATTATAGCAACTGCGGTCAGAATACTCCAACCCATCGCGGTGTTATTCAGCAGTAACAGTTGCCCGCCAATCATGCCGCCAAAGAAGGCACCGAGGAACTGGCTGCTGGCATTGACGCCCATTGCAGTGGCTTTGGATTGAATCGGTGCCGCTTTCGATAACCAGGACGGTAACAGCGCTTCCATCACGTTAAAGGCAATAAAGAACAGGCCCAGTCCAATCAGCAGGATATATTTAGATTCAAAACCAAAAATCATCACGATCAGGCCAAGAATAATCCCGCCAATCGCGGTCAGGAAAATACCGCGCATTTTGCGATATTTTTCCGCCAGAATAATACTTGGGAAGGCAAAAAACAGACTCAGCACCAGCAGCGGCAAATACACCCAGCCGTGACTGGACAATGGCAAACCTGCATATGCAATCAGCTGCGGTGGTGCATAAATAAACATCGCGGTTAGCAGTAAATGCAGGGTAAACACTGACAGATGCAGGCGGTTTAAATCGCCCATTTTTAGCACCTGTTTGAGCTGCGGCAGATAGCCCTGCTGGAAATTACGATGATGGCGCGTGACTTTAGGCACCAGCAGCAACATGGCAATGGCTGCCAGCCCCATAATGGTGGTGACCCAGAACAGGCCAGAAATACCGACCAGTCCGGTGAGCCACGGCCCGGCACTAAAGGCAATCACGAAGGATAAACCAATACTCATGCCCATCATGGCCATGGCTTTGGTGCGCTGTTCTTCCCGGGTGACATCGGCCAGTAAAGCCATCACCACGGCAGACACTGCGCCGCCACCGGCAATGGCCCGGCCAATGATAACCCCATAAATGGTCTCTGACATTGCAGCAATGGCACCGCCCAAGGCAAACAATAATAACCCCAGTACCACCAGTGGTTTACGGCTATAGCGATCAGCAATCAGGCTAAATGGAATCTGTAAGATGGCCTGGGTCAGACCATACACCCCAACCGCCAGACCAATTAAGGTCGGAGTTGCATATTGATAGGATTGCCCTGCCACCGAGAAAACCGGAATAATCATGAACAGACCCAACATGCGTAAGGCAAAAATACTGCTTAAGGCAAAAGTTGAACGGCGTTCTAAGGCATTCATCATATCAATAGGCTAAGTGCAACAATTTTGTATGCGAATATCCTACATCATTCATGCTGCAGATGCTGCGATATTCAGCACAATATTCTGCATCTGAACTGCCTGTCATAAAAAAAGGTGCAATTGCTTGCACCTTCTTCAGATCAGACAGCAACTTAGTGCAGTGCCTGACGTTTTTTATATTGAATTGAGGCAAATACCGCCCAGACAATAAAGGCCACACCAATCAGGCCGGTGACCACTTCCGGGACGTGTAAACCGGTTCCGCTGGCAATCATGATAAAGGCCAGTGCACCAATCGCATAATGCGCACCATGTTCCAGGTAAATATAAGCATCCAGGGTGCCTTTTTCTACCAGATAAATGGTCATCGACCGCACGAAAATCGCACCAATCGCCAGACCCAGCATGATAATTACCACATCCGAAGTAATCGCAAAAGCACCAATCACACCATCAAAACTGAACGAGGCATCCAGCACTTCCAGATACAAGAAGCCACCAATACCGGCTTTCACCGCACCGGTCGGTACGCCATTTTCATCATGACGAATCGCATTGCCATTTTCATCGACTTCAGGTTCGCCACCCAGTAAATGACTCAATACCTGTACACCAATATAAATCACGATGCCCCAAATGCCGGCCATGGTGACTACCAGACGTTTGTCCTCAACCACATTGGCCGCCATGATCAGCAAAGCCACCAGTGCAATAAAGACCGACATGGCCGGTACGCTGGCCAGATTGGATAAACGGCGCTCAATCCAGCGGAACCAGTGGGTGTCTTTTTCATCATCGAGAAAGAAGTTCAGGAACACCATTAACAGGAAGGCACCACCAAATGCTGCAATTTCAGGATGATGCGCCATTAATTTGGCCGAATATTCTTTCGGATTATTCAGTGCCAGCTGCACCACTTCCATCATGCCCATATCGGCTGTGACGGCAACAATCACCACCGGGAAAATTAAACGCATACCGAATACGGCAATCAGAATCCCGACCGTCAGGAACAGCATTTTCCAGAAATGGTCCCAACCGCGCAGGACTGATGCGTTAACAACCGCGTTATCAAACGATAACGACACTTCCATAATGGCGAGAATGGCCGTAATGGTCAGTGCTGTGAACATGGTTTTCAGGCCTGCTTCCGGGCCGTGGGTATAGCCCCAATAAGCAGACAAACCGAGACACACGATCGTAAATGCAATAGAGAAACCAAAATGTTTCATCATGACAAATCGACCTATGACATTATTAGATAAAGAAATTCGGTAAATATTAAACTTGAATTACACCGAATGCGCCGCGTGCATCCTGCTGAAGACATGCAGGACCTCGGCGATAGAGATATGGCCGCTATTATGACGCTTTTTGATGACGATGCCAAAACACTTCGTATGCTTTTTTGTTGATTCTGATACAAATCAAAGCGGCTCATCTTTGCAGCGCAAGTATGCTAGTCTTTGGGCATTGATCTTGATGCTTTACAGGAACCGGACATGCGTTTTTCTGAACAATTGTGGCAACAGAATTTAGAACTGTATCAAAACACCCTGGCCCTGCCCTTTAACCAGGAACTGGCGCAAGGCAGCCTAAGTCGTGAGGCCTTTAGCCACTATGTGATTCAGGATGCGCATTATTTACTGGCCTATGGTCGCGCGCTGGCGGTGTGTGCTGCCAAAGCCTTTGATGCCGATGATGTGATCCAGTTTGCCGAAGCCGCCAAGGTAGCAATTGTGGTGGAACGTTCACTCCATAACGGCTTTATGCAGGATTTTGGCATTAGCAAGCAACAGTTTGAAAATACACCGCTGACCCTGGCCTGCCATCATTACACCAGTTATCTGGTTGCCACTGCCTGGTCGGAAAGCTATCCGGTGGTGCTGGCCTCGTTATTGCCATGTTTCTGGATTTATGCCGAAGTCGGTAAAGATATTGTCGGTAACTCGGTCGCCAACAACCCGTATCAGGCCTGGGTCGATACCTATGCCGGCGAAGAATTCCATACCGCAGTGCGCAATGTGATTGCCACGGTTGACCGCGTGGCCGAGCGCTGTGATGAAGACACGCTGGCGAAAATGCGTCAGGCCTATACCCGCGCGGCTGAACTGGAATGGCTGTTCTGGGACAGCGCCTATGCACAGCGTAACTGGCCGGGTCTGGACAGCAGCAACTAATTTTTGATCACTTGCCCTGGTGCAAGATTAGTACACTTGCACCAGGGCCAACAGTTCTCTTTCATTCTTGCGTGCTTTGATCCCTGCATTCTTTATCCTGACAATTTTTTATCCTTGTCATTTTCAGATCTTGGCCTTTATTTGCAATCAACCGACATAATTTGACGTAGAAATACCTTAAGCCTGCACTTGAACATTTTTCATGCGCTATCATATAGAGGTTTTAAATGAATTTTCTAGGATCATTGCATGAGCCAAAGTCATATCCGTATTCGAGGCGCACGTACCCATAACCTGAAGAATGTGAACCTTGATATTCCACGCGACAAGTTTGTGGTGATTACGGGACTTTCCGGTTCAGGTAAATCTTCCCTGGCTTTCGATACCCTGTATGCCGAAGGACAGCGCCGTTATGTCGAATCGCTCTCGGCCTATGCGCGCCAGTTCCTGTCACAAATGGAAAAACCGGAAGTCGACTCGATTGAAGGCTTAAGTCCGGCCATTGCCATTGAGCAGAAATCGACCAGCCACAACCCGCGTTCTACCGTCGGCACCATTACCGAAATTTATGACTATTTACGTCTGCTCTATGCACGCGTGGGTACGCCCTACTGTCCGGAACATGACCTGCCGATGGTGGCGCAGACCGTGTCTGAAATGGTCGATGTAGTCAAAGGTCTGGAAGAAGGCACCGCCCTATTACTATTGGCACCGGTGGTGCGTGAACGTAAAGGCGAATATACCCATCTGTTTGAACAGCTGCAAAGCCAGGGGTTTGTCCGTGCCCGGGTAGATGGCGAAATTATGGAGATTGATCCGCCGCCAGAACTGGACAAAAAGAAAAAACACAGCATTGAAGTGGTGGTCGACCGCTTTAAAGTCCGGGATGATTTGGGCAACCGTATTGCCGAAAGTTTTGAAACCGCTTTACGTTTAGGTGGAGATATTGCGATTTTATCGTGGATGAAAGGCGAACATCCGGACCGGGTATTCTCGGCCAAACACTCCTGCCCGGAATGTGACCGTGCCGTGGCCGAACTGGAACCGCGCCTATTCTCGTTTAACAACCCGTTTGGTGCCTGTCCGGTCTGTGATGGTCTGGGCACACGCAGCCATTTTAGTGCCGACAAACTCATTCCCAATCCGGAACTTTCTTTAAGCCAGGGTGCAATTCGTGGCTGGGACCGTCAGCGTCCTTATTATTATGGCATGCTGCAAAAAGTTGCCGATCATTATGATTTTTCGCTGGATACGCCCTGGAATGAACTGGACAAAGACACCCAGAAAAAATTCCTCTACGGCAGTGGCCGGGAAAAAATTGACCTGAGCTATGTCGATGAACGTGGTCGTCGTCACAACCGGGTACAGCCGTTTGAAGGAATTTTGCCACATCTGGAACGCCGCTATCGTGAAACGGAAAGTAATTATGTCCGCGATGACCTGGCGCAGTATCTCTCCAATGCCGCCTGTGATGCCTGTGATGGTTCACGTCTGAATGAAATTTCGCGTCATGTGCGAGTCAAAGACAAAACCATCAGCCAGATTACCAAAATGTCGATTGGTGACGCCGAGCATTACTATCAGAACCTAAATCTGGAAGGTGCCAAAGGCGAAATTGCCGACAAGATTTTTAAGGAAATCCGTGAACGTCTGCACTTTCTGGTCTCAGTCGGCCTGAACTATTTGAGTCTGTCACGCTCTGCCGAAACGCTCTCGGGTGGTGAGGCCCAACGCATCCGTCTGGCGTCGCAGATTGGTGCCGGTTTAATGGGCGTGATGTATGTGCTGGATGAACCGTCTATTGGTCTGCATCAGCGTGATAATGACCGCCTGCTGGAAACCCTGATTCGCCTGCGTGATCTGGGCAACACTGTACTGGTGGTCGAACATGATGAAGATGCGATTCGCGCCGCAGACCATATTATTGATATCGGGCCAGGCGCCGGCGTACATGGCGGGAATGTGATTGCCGAAGGGACCTATCAGGAACTGGCGGCCAATGCCAACTCTCTGACCGGTCAATACCTGTCGGGCAAGCTCAAGATTGAAGTACCAAAACAGCGCACCCAGCCACCGAAACCAGATGAGCAGATCAAGCTGATGGGTGCCTGTGGCCATAACCTGAAAAATGTCGATCTGACCCTGCCTTTAGGCGTGATGACCTGTGTTACCGGGGTATCCGGTTCGGGTAAATCGACCCTGATTAACCGTACCCTGCTGCCATTGGCCGCAACCCAGCTGAATGGCGCCACCACGCTCAGCGCGGAAAAGTTTGACACCATTGAAGGACTGCAATTCCTGGATAAAGTGGTAGATATTGACCAGAGTCCGATTGGCCGTACCCCGCGTTCCAATCCGGCCACCTATACCGGTCTATTTACCCCGATTCGTGAACTGTTTGCCCAGACGCCTGAAGCCAAAGGCCGCGGTTATGCGGCGGGCCGTTTCTCCTTTAACGTCAAAGGCGGACGCTGCGAGGCCTGTGAAGGTGATGGCATGATTAAAGTCGCCATGCACTTCCTGCCAGATATGTATGTGCCATGTGATGCCTGCCATGGCAAACGCTATAACCGCGAAACCCTGGAAGTGCATTACAAAGGCAAAAATATTTCCGATGTGCTGGAAATGACGGTCGAAGATGCCATGCATTTCTTTGATGCCATTCCGGTGATTCACCGCCGTCTGGAAACCTTGAATCAAGTCGGTTTAGGTTATATCCGTCTGGGTCAGTCAGCCACCACCTTATCTGGTGGTGAAGCGCAGCGGGTCAAACTGGCACGCGAACTGGCAAAACGGGATACCGGTAAAACCCTGTACGTGCTGGATGAACCAACCACCGGTCTGCATTTCCATGACATTGCCAAACTACTGGACATCCTGCATGAGCTGCGCAACAAGGGAAATACCATTGTGGTGATTGAACACAATCTGGATGTGATTAAAACCGCAGACTGGATTGTGGATTTAGGCCCGGAAGGCGGTGCCGGCGGTGGGATGATTATTGCCGAAGGTACCCCGGAAGATGTGGTGAAAGTGAAAGTCTCACATACCGGAAAATTCCTGAAACCGATGTTGAAGTAAAATGAAAGGGCTCTGAGGAGCCCTTTTCTTTGTTATTAGATTCACCTGAAAAATATCAAGATATATATTTAAAATATTTTTCTATTTTAATTTACGGTTTAGAGCATACTTTCCACCCTATTCCGCCCCTTCTCTTTGGCCTTAAATAAGGAGTGGTCTGCCCGGCCAAACAGTTCCATCCAGCTGCCTGCATCTGCGGCGACCCCGGCACTGACAGAAATATTTAACGGCGTGTCCAGTCCCGGCAGGGTCAGAACATTCTGGCTAATTTCCTGACGTAATTTCTCGGCAATACTCAAGGCCCCGTCCAGATCAATCTGCTCAATCAGAATCAGGAATTCATCGCCCCCATAACGCACAATCAGATCAGATGAACGCACACTGTGTTTTTACACTTCGGCAATTCCCTGAATCACCCGATCTCCGACAATATGCCCATACTGATCATTGACCTCTTTAAAGTCATCAATATCAATAATAATTAAACCGGTTTGATGGAGCTTGTCCGGATTCTGGTTCAGATATTGAATATATTCTTCCAGCGCCAGACGATTGGAAACTCCGGTCAGGGTATCGGTATTGGCCATATTGCGTAGCTGGAATTCCAGCAAATCCCGTTCAGCCAAACGTGCCTGCAACTGCTTGAGCGCAGCAAATAAAGAGGTGGGTGAGGAATCTGGAGCTGTGGCCGTCTGCGGCTGGGCTTCAGATAACTCTAAAATCAGATCCCGCGCTTCAATTAAAGGTTTAAATACCTTAAAACGCGCATAGACCATGGTAAACAGCGCCGCCAGCAAGGAAATAATCGACACCGACAGCGTCAGGATAAACTGCTGCCAGGCAGCATGACGCTCCTGCTGAGCCAGCCAGACACTATAATCCAGCAGATATTTCTGCAGATTCACCACTGTCGTAAATTTATCGACAATCTTCAGAGTCAATTCAGTTCCGCTTAATGAATACGGGCGCGCATGCAGACTTTCTTCAATCAGCTGGCTGACAATGGGAACCCCCTGATCCAGATATTTTTGTTTAACCTGTTGATGCAGTCCCAGATATTCAGGCGTTTTGTGCTGTTCAGGCTGAATCGAGTTGACCAGATCCCATAAATAATAAGACTGTCGCTGGCTCTGTAAGGAATAGGCCAGGTTCTGTTCAGAAATCGGTTCTTTAAAAGTCACTGCCGCCATAATCGTCGAGGCCAGACGTCCGGCCTGATCACGTAAATCGGCCAGTACCAGAATCAGACTATAGGACTCCGACAGCATGGTCTTTTTGCCTTCCGACTGCATCATGACATGCTTCAGCACCTCATAGACTTCATCCCAGGCATGAAACATAGCCTGAATGGCCTGATCCAGCTGTGCTGAACTGCGCTGGGCATAGGGTTGTGCTGCATAGGCATCCACCGCAGCACGTCCTTTTGCCAAAGCCGGTTTTAAATCGGTGGTCAAGGCATTGGCCTGTGCAGCAAAACCGGCGCTGTTTAACAGTTGCATGGTATGTTCAATCTGCAGATCGACCCGCTCTCGAAACAGGGTCAGCTCTTTCAGGTTGGCACTGAGTTCATCTGGAGTACTGGACATGACCTTATTGGCGGGGCCACGTTCGCGTGAAATCTCGTTAGCCAGATCGGCCACATGACGTAAGACTGAAATTTCGGTCAGCACCACATCGGACTGCTGATAAGAGCGATAACTCTTCAGCGTCACCGGAACCGAAATAAACAGAATCGACAGGATGATAATGAGCATAGAAATAAACAGACGCTGCTTAGTATTCTCTGAATGCAAGCGATGGGACATGTTTATAACCTCACTACCATGAGCATGAACTGAACGTATTGAATCAACAAAGGCAGAGCAACGACCTGAAGCGGATGACCACACTGCTGAGGAAAAAATAACAGGACAGCGGTAGCGTTCATTCAACTATAAGTCGAATAAATCAACAAGATAACTAAAAAATTGTGACAAGGTTAACAAATTTATTGATTAAGTTGAATAAAAACCGACGAAATTAGAGTAAGTTTCTATTTTTTTGAAGGGCCACCGAGATTGCATTTTCTTAAAAATTAAATATAAGCCAATGATTTATATAATAAAAATAAGGTTTTAAAAATTGTATAAAAAATTAAAGAAAACATTTTACAGCTGCATCAAATAAGTGCATAATGCACCGCATTGGGGCGACTTTAGATATTCCTCAGCAGAATTTTAAATTTTCCCGCAAATTTTGGCTAAAAAATCCCGGTTTTCGTTGAAAACCGGGATTTTTTTATGGTCATATATTCAATAGCGCTTTTTAATTCAAGAAATATTGCACCAACATAGTGCACAATAAATTTATACTTAAGCGGTTTTTAATCCTGACTACAGGATTCAGGCATAAAAAAAACCCAGCCTTGGGGAAAGCTGGGCATATAAAAAGTAAAACTTTGTGGAGAATCTCAGTGCAGTTCCTCTAACCTCTAGTCCTGCATCAAGAAAAATCATGACCGAAATCACAATTTCGATAAAGCTGACCAAACGGTATAACTTTACCTAGCCATTATGATACTTATTACACTTTTTGTAAAGCCTATTAAAATAGTCTGCTTTTAGTTTAACCAGTATTAATAGTCAGCGAATTTAGACCTATAAAAACCAGAAAACGTAGAAAAAAAGTAAAGCGTTATCAATTTCAGCTACATAATCCTGGTCTTAAGTTTCATTTTTTAAGCTTTATGCGCTGCTTTTCACATTTTTATTAGATTGCTTTTATAGATAATTTATATTGAATCAATTCATATTAACTATAAATAAAAGTGAGGCAGCAAACACTTTTCTTTCGCAAATGAGATTTAGCCGCTTGTTCTTTATACACTTTTTAGGTTGACAACAGATTTATCAATTGACTACTTTTTCGCCTATACATATTTTAGAGCAATTACTCAACTAAATAATCTCCTTTGTCTTCATTGACTTAATAAATTGTTACAATACAATGCCTATTGTTTAATCCATTTTTAACAAAACTGGTAACTATCATGAAAAAACTCGGTTTAGCCACAGCTTTATTATTAGCCATGACCGGTGCTCAAGCGTACCAATTCGAAGTTCAAGGTCAATCAGAATTCATCGACAATACTGCAAACAACAATGACTTCTCTGGTGCAATTCAAGGTACTTACTACTTCAAAAATGTTGATTCAACTAAAGGTCCTTTAGCTGAAGCTGCGTTTTTAAACCAAGCATCAAATGTTTCTTTAGCTTATAGCTATGGCGAACTTCAAGAAGATGGCGAGCGTGATGTTGTTCATGCTTATGGTGCTAAAGCTGAAGCATATGTTCCGACAAAATTTGTTCCAGCCTATGCAAGCGCGTCTTATAACCATACCATCGTAGACAACAAAACTGGTTTTGCTGATGACAATGGCGACCGTTATGCCTTAGAACTTGGTGCATTAGTAGCGCCAAACTTCCTGGTTGCTGTAGGTTATACCAGCGTTGCAGACCAAGCGTCTTTAGATGCTTTCAACATTGTTGCTAACGGTGTTGCTAAAGCAGGTCTAGAATCTGCAACAATCGCAGACGATCAAGATGCTATTACTGCACGTACTAAATACGTGGGTGCAATTGATGGTACAAACATGGCAATCGGTTTTGAAACTGGCCTTGTTTACGGTGAAAGCACAGCGTACAACCTAAAAACTGATCTTTACTTAACGCCTGCTCTTAGCGTTGGTGCATCTTACATGGAGTCTAGCTACAACAACTCTCCAGACAAAGCTTGGGGTGCAAACGTAAATTACTTCATCACTCCTGCTGTTTCTGTAGGTGCAAGCTATGTAAATGCTAACTTCGAAGCTGCTCAAGCTGGCGAAGAAGATGCAACAGTACTTGATACTCAAACTGTTGGCTTAAATGCTAAATTCCGTTTCTAATCTGATTTAGAAACTGATGTAAAAAAAGACGCTCTATGAGCGTCTTTTTTTGTTTGAAAGAAATGATTATTCCGGACTACGCACAATACTCAGGAAATATAAATGCCGTTCATATTGATCCAGAATATCCTGTAGTAAATCTTCCTGGGTCCAGTCCATCACATCGTAGTTCTGCCCGCCCTCTCTTAAAAATACCTCAGCCTGATAAAACGGCGCATCGGCCGTGACTTCTGGCATAAAGCTCGGCGGCACAGTTTCACGGGACACCACCTGATAAATAAAGTTAATCTCATGCTGATGATCGACCTTTAAACGCAGGCCATCTTCCAGCGAATCAATCGACACAGTCAGATGCCGCTTCTGGAATTCCTTTTGAATATTCTCAAAAGCCTGCTGTACCTGAATCTGAATATACTGTTCTACCTCAGCCTGGCTATGCGGATAATGCATGATCAGCCCCAGACGCTGTTGCCAGCTGCGTGGATTATGAATGGCGCGCGGCGTAATCCGCGCTTCCTGCAAGGCATTCATTTTGGTGACATCTAGCCGTAGGGCTTTGAGCAGGCCCCAGCACATCAGCAGCAGAATGAGGGTAAATGGCAAGGCACTCATAATGGTGGCCGACTGGAGCGCACTCAGGCCACCGGCCAATAGCAGGATAATCGCCAGCACCGCCATCAATACGGTCCAGAACAGCCGTTGCCAGACCGGAGAATGTTCCGTTTTTGCAGTGAGAAAATCTGTGACCAGCGCACCTGAATCTGCCGAAGTAACAAAAAACAGCATCACCAGCAGGGTCGCCAGCAGACTCATGATGGAGGCAAAAGGCAGATTACTTAAAAACTCAAACAGGGCCACCGAGGAGTCCTGCTGTACTGCGGTCATCAATTGCAGGTTCGCTTCATGCAAAATGCTATACAGCGCGGCATTGCCCATAAAACCCATCCAGACCAGGGTAAAACCAGTCGGAATCAGCATTACCCCCACAATAAATTCACGGATACTGCGTCCTTTGGATACCCGGGCAATAAACAGCCCTACAAATGGCGACCAGGAGATCCACCAGGCCCAGTACATGATGGTCCAGCCCCCAATCCAGCCACTCGGTTGATAGGCATATAAATTAAAGGTCATATGAAACAGATTCGAGGCATACTGACCAATATTCTGAATGGTGGTTTGCAGTAAATAGATACTCGGCCCCGTTATAAATACAAATAACAGCAGCACCACCGCCAGCACCAGATTCAGCTCTGACAGCCGTTTAATACCTTTGTCCAGACCAAAAAACACCGACAAAGACGCCATGCTGCTGACCACAATAATCAGGATCATCTGGGTACTGGCACTTTGCTCAATCCCGAATAAATAATTTAAGCCGGAATTGATCTGGGTCACGCCAAAACCCAAAGTGGTGGCAATTCCGAAGACAGTACCGAGCGTGGCAAAGGTATCAATCCCATCTCCGAGCGGGCCGTAAATTTTTGAGCCAATCAGCGGATACAGGGCCGAACGGACTTTTAGTGGTAGATTGTGCCGGTAAGCAAAATAAGCCAGTGCCAGCCCGACCAGCGCATAAATGGCCCAGGCATGAATGCCCCAGTGGAAAAAAGAAATACGCATCGCCTGCTGCGCTGCCTGGATGGTGGCCGGCTCACCGACCGGTGGCGAGACATAGTGCATCACCGGTTCAGCCACGCCAAAGAACATCAGGCCAATGCCCATCCCGGCGGTAAACAGCATCGCAAACCAGGAACCCTGATGATATTCCGGCTGGCTATGGTCCGGACCGAGCTTGATTTTGCCCATATCGGACAGTGCAATATAAATCAGCAGAATCAGAAACACCGCCACCGACAGCACATAGAACCAGCTAAAAGAATCGGTAATCCACTGGTTCATACGCTGGGTCAGCAGTTCAAAACTATTGGGCGCCAGCAGCACCACCGCCAGAAAAATCGCA
Organism: Acinetobacter sp. YH12134; assembly: GCF_013418555.1. Taxonomy (NCBI): domain Bacteria; kingdom Pseudomonadati; phylum Pseudomonadota; class Gammaproteobacteria; order Moraxellales; family Moraxellaceae; genus Acinetobacter; species Acinetobacter sp. YH12134. The sequence continues at coordinate 37,457 of NZ_VPBT01000004.1, forward strand.
ATAACCGCGACCGTACTGATAAATACATTCGGATTGATATTGCCCCACCAGGGCAATTTTTCGGAAGGCATAACTCCCCCATTTTTTTTAAAGATGATAGACAGACTCTTCAGGTCCGGGCAGTATTCACCGTAAAGGTGAACAAAAGATGAGTGTCGTGAGCTTAAACTCGCGCACAGCTTAGTCCGATTACAACCAAAACACTATTGAACTGCTGTAACAAAATAGCCCAAGCCGATGATTAATCTTTATTTCTGGGCAAATGACGAATGTATTGCAGGGCAATCAGCCGGGAAACAATTAAGGCCAGATACATCACCCCGCAAAACATTTGCAGCATGGCAATCACCCGTACTGCCGGACCAATCGGCATCAGGTCAGACAGGCCAGTGGCAGACTGCAGACTGAAACTCAGAAACAGCAGATCCAGCCAGCTTTGCAAATCCGGCTGGGTCGGATGATAAAAACTGGAAGGATCCAGAATCTGGCAAATGTTATAAACAAAGGCAAACGCCCAGGCAATTAAGGTGAATACCGCGCCGGCGGCAAACAGTTCATCGCGGGTTAGATAACGGTCTTCAAACATATAACGCAGCAAACCATAGGCCGCACTTAAATAGGCCGCGGCTTCAAAGGCATGACTAATCACCAGCACGGTCGGGTTGTTAACCCCCAGCACAATCAGCAGAGAAAAGAACAAGGCGCCCGTGACAAAGCTCAGCCCTAAAAAAGTAAACATCGGGGTCTGACGAATGACTTTGGCAATTAACAGCAATACCACCACGCCCAGCATCCAGATCAGCACGCGATAGGTGGCATGATGGCTAAGCAGCGACAATACGAGAATAAAAAACTGCATTAACAGCAGCCAGGCCGAAGGCAACAGCCGGAATCCTTTCCATAAATCAATGAATGCTTGCATGGGCACATCCTGGGTATCTTGGTGTAATGCGGACATCACTTTCTTTTTTGTTCTGATTACCATAGCATGCTTAAAAGCGCAGACAGATCACTCCTTTGTATGAAAATTACAGAAAAAGTACGTCAAGAAATCACCCAGATTGAATTCCGGGATGATCTTTCTCAGGATAAAAAGATTGCCAAAATCACCCATCTGGCCTGTGCTACCTGTGCCGGTGTCGCCATTCAGCCCCTGCCTTTTGCCGATATTCTGATTCTGACACCCTTACAAGGCTACTTTGCCAGCCGGATTGCCGCCATCCACGGCATTAAACTGACTGACAATGAAGCGCTGGACTGGGTCAAAGAACTGATCGGGCTGGTCGGTTTGGGCATCGCCGCGCAGCAGATTGCACTGGGAGTCTGGAAAACCGTGACCTTTGGCTTCGGTGGCCTGCTGACCATTCCGCTGGTCTACGGCCTGACTTTTGCGATTATGAAAGTGGCCGATCTGTATTTTTCCCATAAAGCCCGCAATGAGAAGCTCAGTGAGGAACGCATTAAAGCGGTATGGAAACAGGCATTCCAGCAAGGTAAAAAGCAGGGACAGGCTCAGGCAGAGCAGCTGCACCAGCCAGAGGATTAAGCCATGACCCGATCGTCCTCTCCGATTCACTATCTCCGTAAAAATTTTGATGCGCTGGCCATCACCACCGTATTGGCCAAACTGGCCTGGAACGCGCGCACGCCGCAACTGACTGAAACAGATCAGGCGGTACTGGCCGCATTAAGACGCAGTCATGCTGAACTGGCAAACGCCCCTCTGGAAGATATTCAAGCTTATTTACAGGGTTTTGATGAGCAGCAGATTGTCGGGCTGGTATCGACGGTCAAAGGCATGTTGCATGACATGGAATTTGTACGGCTGGACCATGAAGATGGCGACAGTCTGTATGCCGCGTATCTGGACCAGCGCGACCATACCGATTTTGATGTGCTTCTGGCCGATCAGCACAGTGGTGAAAGCTGGCAATTGCAACTAAAAGTCATCGAAGGTACTGGCACCGGCAAAGACTGGATTGCTGCCCCTCCTGAAGAAACGCTGCTTACCACTGAAGAAATCGCGACACAGTTGGGTCTGGAAAGTTCTGGTCTCAGCACCAAAGAGCTGACCCAGAGTGTGGAAGATGCGATTGATGTGATTGTCACCGCCAAAGACCCGAATGATGAACATTTCTGGGACTACTTTCCGGCCATCTCCGTGGCCAGTGTTTCACTGGCGATTTATGAACTGTTCCGGCGCTATCAGCAGCAGGAAATCAGCTGGTCAGAATTTAAATGGATGGCGGCCAAAGTATCTGGCATCAAGGTCAGTAAAATTGCCTTTATTGGTCTGCTGTTGGGTCTACCGGTGGTCGGTCAGGTCACGGGTGCCTACCTGGTCGCCAAGCTGTTACTGAATGCCAAAGCCACCTGGTTTGAAAAAGAATCAGCGCTATATCGCAAACTACAGGCCTACTGGGCCAGCAAGCAAAAACCGCAGCCATAAAAAAGCCCCTTGCGGGGCTTTTTTTAGGCATATCTGCTCATCTTAGTGATCAGATGCACCTGAGATACCAATACCCGTTTGTGAGCGTACGAACTGTGCATCGAATGCTTTACGTTCAGCTTGTGCTTGCGCAGAGTTGTCAGTGATAGAGAACAACCAGCAGCAGAAGAATGAAAGTGGCATTGCAAAGATCGCAGGACCATTGAATGGGTTGATTGGTGTGTCAGAAATTTGAAGCGTATCTACCCAAACTGCTTTAGACAATACAATCAAGGTGACTGCTGCAACTAAGCCTGCTACCCCACCAATCACTGCACCACGTGTGGTTAAACCTTTCCAGAACATCGACAGAACCAGTACCGGGAAGTTCGCACATGCAGCTACCGAGAATGCCAGACCCACCATGAACGCAACGTTTTGTTTCTCGAACAGAATACCCAGAATCATAGCGAAGATCGCTAAACCTAAAGTTGCGATTTTAGACATGCGCAGTTCAGATTCAGGTGTAGTTTGACCTTTCTTGAATACGTTGGCATACAAGTCGTGAGAGATTGCTGAAGCACCTGACAGGGTCAGACCGGCAACCACCGCAAGAATTGTGGCGAATGCAACTGCTGAAATGAAGCCCATGAACAAGTCGCCACCAACTGCATCAGACAAGTGCACCGCAGCCATGTTGTTACCACCAACAAGTTCTAACTTGCCAGTAACTGCCATTTTCGCAACATCCAGGAATTGCGGGTTGTTGGCCACATACAGGATCGCACCGAAACCAATGATGAAGGTTAACAGGTAGAAGTAACCAATAAAGCCGGTTGCAACCACAACAGATTTACGTGCTTCTTTGGCATCTTTTACCGTGAAGAAACGCATCAGGATGTGTGGCAGACCTGCAGTACCGAACATTAATGCCAGACCCAGTGAGATCGCATCAATCGGGTTAGATGCCAGGCTACCTGGACCCATGATATTGGCTGCATCAGCCAGGCTCAGGTCATGTACCTTCGAGAACACCTGAATTGATTGTTCAAACATGTTAGTGAAGCTGAAGCCCACGCCTTTCATTACCATGAAAGCCATGAAGGTTGCACCAGACAGTAACAGTACCGCTTTAATGATCTGTACCCAGGTCGTTGCCAGCATGCCGCCGAACATAACGTAAGCCATCATCAATAAACCAACCAGCACAACTGCGATGTTATAGTTCAGACCGAACAGCAGTTTGATCAGCTGACCTGCACCCACCATCTGTGCAATCAGATAGAACGCCACGACGACTAGCGAGCTGAATGCCGCCAGGGTACGTACCGGTTTTTCTGATAAACGGAAGGAAACTACGTCAGACAGGTTGTATTTACCCAGGTTACGTAAACGTTCTGCAATCAGGAACAATACGATTGGCCAGCCCACCATGAAGCCCAGTGAATACAGCAAGCCGTCGAAGCCTGACATAAACACCATGGCGGAAATACCCAGGAAAGACGCAGCCGACATATAGTCACCGGCAATGGCCAGACCGTTTTGGAAACCTGAAATACCACCACCGGCAGTATAGAAGTCTTTGGTATTGGTGGTTTGTTTCGCCGCCCATTTGGTAATGAACAGGGTCGCACCCACAAAGATCAGGAACATGATAATTGCAGGCCAGTTGGTGGCTTGTTGTTCTGCTGCGCCCAGATCAGGTGCGGCGAAAGCCATACCTGACATCATCAACGCAGAAGCTGCAGCAGCTTGCGCCTTCAATGAAGTCCATTTCATCTTAGTCTTGTCCTTTTTGTTGTGCAATTGCTTCTACTTCACGCATTGCTTCTTCATTCAGTTGATCCAGCTTGTTATTCGCAATATAGGAATACACTGCACACAAAATGAAAGATAACACGATGATGCCCAGACCCAGTGGAATACCCCAGGTCGTCACGCCACCAGAAATGGAAGATAATAGAAACTCTTTGTTATAGCCAACTAACAACATGAAGCCGACATAAACGATTAACATGATTGCGGTAAGCGTCCAGCTAAGATTACGCTTTTTTGCAACCATTTCTTTGAATTTTGGATTGTGTAGAATTCGATCTACTTGAGCCTCATCCATAGTTTTACTCCTTGAAACGCCCAGCCTTAGGCGTAATTTTTAATTCGAATTATATTCATGATGAAAACTAACAAGTTTGTAGGGTGCTTGTAATTTAGACTTTGGTCGTTAAATTTTGAGCAATTCAAACTGATGCGTTCACGAATAGAGTATTATAACGCGAGATAAATACACCGCGGGTATTATGAACAGCTGGCTGATTATCGGGGTGTTAGCCCTTTATATTGCATTACTTTTTATTTGTGCATTTTTTGGTGAAAAACATGCGAGCCGCCTCAGTACGCGCGGTCGTATGCTGCTGTTCAGTCTGACCTTGGGCGTCTACTGTTCATCCTGGACCTTTTACGGGGCCACTGGTGCAGCGGTGCGTGAAGGCATTATCTTCCTGCCGATCTATTTAGGGCCGCTCTTGTTCGTGGCGGTTGGCTATGACATCTGGCGCCGTTTGGGTCGGGTCCGGCAACATCATGCCATTTCCTCGATTGCCGACTTCGTGGCAGCGCGATATGGCAAAAGTGGTGCCCTGGCCTCGCTGGTGACCATTCTGGCAGTCATTGCGATTATTCCCTATCTGGCCCTGCAGTTACGTGCGATTGCCTTAAGTGCTGCCGTAATTCTGGATCAGACCACCCATGTCGAAAGTACCACCAATGGTGTACTGTTTTTAACCGCGCTGCTGGCAATTCTGGCGATGCTGTTTGGCACCCGGCAAATTGCCAACACCGAACAGCACGGCGGTTTAATGCTGGCGGTGGCGTTTGAATCTTTCGTCAAGCTGTTTGCCCTGCTCTGTGTGGCCGGTTTCTTTGTCTTTGAATCGGCCGATAACCTGAAGCAGATCAGCAATGATGTGGCCCAGACCTTCCATGAAGTGCAGCTGTTGGGCGTACCGGAAACTTTCTGGGTGCAAACCCTGCTGGCCGCACTGGCGATTATCTGCTTGCCACGCCAGTTCCACGTGGCGGTGGTCGAATTACGCGATGAAAAACATATTCGCGGGGCACGGCGCTGGTTTGCCGTTTATCTGATTTTAACCACCATCGCGATTATTCCAATTGCCAGCTGGGCCTTACATGCCGCGCCGCAATATCTGATGATTCCGGATGTCGCGGTGCTGTCCTTACCGCTCAGCTATAATCAGGAATGGCTGACCTTACTGGCCTTCCTGGGCGGTTTTTCGGCTTCAACCGGGATGTTGCTGGTGTCTTCAGTGGCGCTGTCGATCATGCTCAGTAATGACCTGATCATGCCGGCGCTGTGGCGCTCGGGCCTGATTTCGCGTCATGACAAACGGTTGCCACTGGTGCTGAAATTCACCCGCCGCATCTGTATTCTGGCGGTGATGCTGCTTGGCTTCCTGTTCTTCCATTTCTTTAATGATATTGACCAGCTTTCGGTCTTCGGTTTACTGGCCTTTAGTGCGGTAGCGCAGTTCTCCCCTGCCCTGATTGGCGGGCTGTACTGGCGCGGCGGCAGTAAACAGGGCGTCTATGCCGGCCTGATTGTCGGTTTTATCATGTGGGCCTATACCCTGCTCTGGCCAACGGTTTTACGCAGTCTGCCAGAACAGTTCTCGGCGATTACCCAGTATTATTTAACTGTGGGGCCATTTGGTATTAATGGCTTACGTCCGGAAGCGCTGTTAGGTTTTGAATCATTTGCGCCGCTGACACATGGTGTGGTCTGGTCACTTGGTATGAACCTGTTGCTGTATGTCTGGGTATCGCGCATATTCCGCCCGAGTGTGGCTGAACAGATTCAGGCTGAAAGTTTCTTCTACTATGAAACCAAGCCGCTGCCATCGCACACCACCAGCAATGAAGTCAGCTATTCGCATCAGGATGTGGCGCGTTTAAAAGTCGGTGACCTGATTACGCTGGCCAAACGCATTACCGGCGATGAGCCAACCATGCAGGCCTTCCGGCAGTTCAGTGAACAGAATAATGTGGTGCTGAATGAAAACAGCAATGCCAACGGCATGTGGTGGCGTTTTACCGAACAGTACCTGGCCGGCACCATTGGCGCGGCATCGGCGCGAACCCTGCTCACCACGGCGATGGTCAACAATGGTCTGGCGCTAGGTCAGGTCGCCAATATTCTTGACCAGGCCTCCCAATGGCAGCGCTTTAACCAGAACCTGATCATGACCATGATCGACCACATGACCCAGGGGGTGAGCGTGGTCGATGAAAACATGTGTCTGGTGGCCTGGAACAATCAATATCTGAAACTGTTTGATTATCCAAAAGATATTGTCTATGTCGGCTGTCCAATTGCCGACCTGATCCGCTATAACGCCGAGCGCGGCGAATGTGGCCCGGGCTCGGTGGAAGAACACGTGCGTAAACGGATTCACTGGATGAAAGTCGGCAGTGCGCATGAGTTTGAACGTATCCGTAAAGATGGCCGCGTGATTCAAATGCGCGGTAATCCGATTGAAGGCGGTGGCTTCGTGACCACCTTTGCCGATATTACCGCCTTCCGTGAAAATGAAGCGGTCCTTGAAGCACGTGTACAAGACCGTACCCAGCAATTGGCCGATGCCCTGGCCGAACAGCAGCTGGCGCGCGAACAGGCCGATAAAGCCAATATGTCCAAGAGCCGCTTTATTGCCGCGGCCAGTCATGACCTATTACAGCCGATGCACGCAGCCCGTCTGTTCAGTACCGCGCTGGAGCAAAGCATCCAGTCAGATGATGACCGTAAAACCTTGCAGCAGCTGGATCGTGCGCTGCATGGGGCTGAAAGCATGCTGTCTGCACTGCTGGATATTGCCCGTTTAGAAGGCGGCACTATTCAGCCAAAACGTCAGCCTTATCCACTGCATGACCTGCTCAGTGATCTGGAACTGCAATTTAAATCCATTGCTGCACAGCGTGGCATCCAGTTTGCCGTGCATGATGCCCAGTTCTGGATTGACACCGATCCGCAATGGATTCGCCGGATTATCCAAAACTTTGTCAGCAATGCACTGCGTTATACCGCCAAAGGTAAAGTCGTGGTCGGGGTATTACGTTCTGCACAGCGTCCGCAGCATATCCGCATCGGGGTCTGGGATACCGGTCCCGGCATTGCCGAAGAACAGCGCATTAAACTGTTCCAGGAATTTGAACGTTGCGGCCATACCTCGCCGTGGGGTGAACAGGGTCTGGGCCTCGGTCTGGCCATTGTGCAGCGTATGACCAGCCTGCTGGATTATCCGGTCTATGTCTATTCCACTCTCGGACAGGGCTCCTGCTTCATGATTGAAGTACCGGTGGTGGATGCACCTAAAGCCGTGGCTGCACCGGTTCAGGCCGTACCGCTGAAAACCAAGGCCTATAAAATTCTGTGTCTGGATAATGATGAAACCATTTTAGAAGGCATGGCGACCTTATTGGGCAAATGGGGCTATCAGGTCTTTAAAGCCACCGAACCGGAACAGGCCCTGGAGATTATCCAGCAGGAAAATATTCAGGTCTGGCTGGTCGATCAGCATTTAAATAACAATAAAGTCGGTCTGGACTTTATTCTGGCCAACCGTCAGGAAAATGTACCAGTGGCATTAATTACCGCCGATTCGGATCCGGAATTACCGCAGCGTCTAAAAGAGCTGAATATCGTGTTGCTGAAAAAACCGCTGAAACCGGCCTCCTTGCGAGCCTGGTTATCCGGTCTGAAAATTTCAGCTTAGGCTGACATATTTTGAAACCTCTTTGCGGCTTCGGTAACAAAGAGGTTTTGTATTTTGGGCCTGAAAATGGCGATTTATTGCAGCCCGCTAGGCAAAACTGCTCAAAACAGGCGCTATCTGCCTGACAGCCATTGGCAGAAAATTCCATTGAATTATTTACTATGGCAAAGGCTACCAAAAATCTCAGTGTACAGCTGTATACCTGGTTACAAAATTTTAATCTTATGATTTTTAAAATTATTTTTTGATTAAAAAATACACATTAGACTTTAGTCGTATATCTGATATGTAGCAATACGCGCATAAAAAAGACATTAAAAAGAAAAGATCAGTGTTTAGTCTGGAGATGAGCCCCTGAACGTCCTGTCCGGAGCTGATCATCATCCAGCCTAGAGGAGTTTTTTGATGAGTCTTTCAAGCGCAGTACAGCAAGGTCATGAGCAGAACCAACAGTTTCACCGTCAGTATGGCGCCAATGCCCTGTTGCCGGCCATCGACTGGAAAACCCTGTTTCAGCACAGCAAATTAGAACATGCGCATATTGAAGCCCTGAATACCATTTATCAAACCGCTGTACCGCTGGCCTTACAGGTCTTTGATGAACTGCATTTTGATATATTTAGTCCGGCAGCCTATAAACCACAAGGACTGGGCCTGTTTGAAAAACTGTCTGAACAGGAACAGAAACTGCTGCGTTCGCTGGAAACTGAATGTGTCTGTCTTGGTGCCACCACCCGTCACCAGATCTGGAGCATGCTGCTGCGCGGTGGTGCGGTCCTGGTATTTAAAGCCTGGCTCGGCAAAGTCAAAACCGATAAAACCGAACTCGATACCAGCCAGTTTGATGAACTGTCCGATTTACTGTTTATCAAAACCCCGCCGCATGAACTGGCGCAGCGTCTAGGCGTAGATATTCATTCCCATGAAGATCATATCTTCCTGATGTATGGCAATGATGTCTATCTGGACCGTTTTAACAGTCTGGAAACTGCCGCACTATTTGTCGATTTAGGCGTCTATGATCCGGCATTTTTAAGCCTGCGCGATGACCGCATTGCCGACTACTTAAAATCTCAGGACTATGTGACCCAGGAACAGATTGATGAGCTGCAATGCGCTTTGAATCCGCTGTTCTGTACCGATGCCACACCGAAACAGGATTGTCTGGCTTAAGTCTTAGCCGACCTGCAAAAAAAAAAGGACATCATTTGATGTCCTTTTTATATATTTTCAATATTTAGATTTTCTTTTCTTCAATATTCAGCGCATTAATCGCCAATACCGCCTGGGTGCGGTTTTGTACGCCCAGTTTACGGAAAATCGCCGTCACGTGTGCCTTAATCGTCGCTTCAGAAACGTCCAGTTCATAGGCAATCTGTTTATTCAGTAAACCTTCAGCCACCATCATCAACACACGGAACTGCTGCGGCGTTAAGGACTGAATCCGCTCTGCCAGTGCAGTTTCATCGGCAGCACGCGGGTCAAAATTGACATTGGCCGGCAGGTTTGGCGGTAACCAGATTTCCCCTTCCAGCACCTGACGAATCGCTTCGCCAATATGGCTTGGATGGGCAGATTTTGGAATATACCCCATGGCACCGTGCGCAATGGCACGCTGGATAATCGACACTTCTTCATGTGCCGACACCACAATAATCGGAATTGAAGGATATTGTGCACGCACATGCACCAGCGCCGAGAAACCCGAAGCGCCTGGCAAGTTTAAATCGAGGAGAACAAGATCAGGTTCAGGTCCTTTTTCTAAACGTTCATAGAACTCATTGACTGCAGCAGTTTCATGAATTTGAGCTTGCGGTAAGCTATAGCGTACAGCCTGAATTAAAGCATGACGAAACAGCGGATGATCATCAACGATTAAAATATTCATAAGTGACGTGAGAGATCTTGTGCACAATGGCTCCTATTCTACCCATACAAATGCAGTTAAGGATATACAAGAGTGAACTATTTTTGGCTTAAACGAGATTTTTTGTCCGATTATTCATATTTTCTTAAATCTGAGATAGGAAATCTGATTTTGATATAACATTTATCAGCCTGATTCAGATGCTTATCTGAGTCGCATATAAGTATAAATTTCAATTATTTATTCCATTAAATTTAATTATTAATTGCTCATTTTAAAGTTATCTGAAAAACAGATAACTTTTCTGTATTTGCTTATTTTACAGGGTAATTCAACTATTGATTAATAACAGACATTCCGAGATCAACCACAATTCAGGTAAGCCTATGTCTGTTTTCAATTCAACCAAACCACTCAATATTGTCGCAGTATCGGGCGGCTTAAATTATCCGTCTAAAACCGAAGCTTTGGTGCAAGCCATTATTGATGAACTGGGCGAAGCCACCCCGATTCAGGTGCATTTTATTAAATTCAGTGAAATTGCCCCTTTGCTGGGCGGTGCCATTTACCGCAAGCAGTTACCACAACGCGTGCAGGATGATCTGGCTGCCGTTGAAGCGGCGGATGCATTAATTGTCGGTACACCGGTATATCGCGCCTCCTTTACCGGTCTATTCAAACATTTCTTTGATTTTGTCGAACAGACTGCGATGGTAGATGTCCCGGTATTACTGGCAGCATCGGGGGGCAGTGACCGCCATGCCTTGGTACTGGAACATCAGCTGCGTCCTTTATTCAGCTTTTTCCAGGCGCAAACCTTGCCTATTGGCGTCTATGCCACAGACCGTGACTTTACCCCGCAATACACCATCCATAGCGAGGCCCTGCGTGACCGGATTACGTTGGCTGTGGCACGCGCCCTGCCCATTCTGGAATGGGCACCAGCCAAAGGCCAGCGCGCCGAAGTGGTGAAAAGTAAAACCCAGCAGACCAACCAGAACCTGGGCATTAATAAACAGATTGAGCAGGATGAAGTACTGCCTTCTGCTGCGGTACCTAGTCTGAATGCAGCAGAATCGCGTCTGCATCAGAACAAGGTCAAACCACAAGTGGCTTAATCGGCTGACCCGCTGGCATTCCCTTCTTCCGAGTGTAGTCTTGGCCATTGATCCTGCGGATTTAGGCTTGCAGCAGCCTGGATCCGCAAGCTTGCAGCGAAACATCGCTGTAATATCGGATCAAATAAACACAACAACAGGCCCCTTATTTTTCCCTCAAGACTCGGCTTGAGGGATTTTTTCATTTTATCTGACTCAATGAAATGAGAATGAAGCGGTTTTAGTCCTAAGAATAAAAACTGGGATCTGGCACTTTGCCAGTCAGCACCCATTCGCCCAGTTCCTGATATTTATAATCTACCGGATCATGCAGGGTCTGAGTACGCACATTGCGCCAAAAGCGGTCCAGATTCAGCTGGGCGGTGGTGGCCCGTGCGCCCATTACCTGAAACATCTGCTCGGTAATATATAAAGAGGTATTGGTGGAGGCAATTTTGGCCGTAGCAATGGCCACCGCTACTTCACCGCGCTGTTCAGCCGTGAGTTCCGGTCCGATGCGCCAAGCCTGCTGCACACTCTGCACGGCTTTATCTGCCAAAAGCCGGACACTTTCTAGCTGCAGATAAAACTCGGCGCAATGCCGTTGAATAAACGGGTCATCCACCGCCTGCTCGACCCGAGATTTGGACCAGGCTTTTTGACCTTGCACGCTCTGAATCGCGGTTTCAAATGCCCCTTCGGCCACACCCAAAAACAGATGCACAAAAATCAGTTGTGCAATCAGTGGCCGCAAACTGGCATAAGGCGTACTTAGCGGTCCGGGATTCAGCAGCAATTCATGTTGATGAACACGCACCTGTTCAAAATGGGTCGTGCCGCTATCGGTCTGGCGCTGTCCCATATTGTGCCAGTCACCCAGAAAATGGACACCACTCCGGGTACTCGGAATCACCGCAATCAAAAGCCTGCCGGTCGCATCATAACCGGAACAGAGCAACAGGTCTGAATCGACCGAACCGGAGCAGAAGCTTTTATCGCCCTGAAACAGATATTCAGAATCTGCAACCGGTGTGACCGTGGTACGCCGATCCAGCGGATTCAGGGCATTGCCCCAGAACAGCTGCTGCTGAACTGTCTGTTGTAACCAGTGCTGATATTGTGCGGGTTGGGCAAACAGCTGCACGGTGGCAATCAGTAAATGATGAAATGCATAGACATGCGCCAAGGAGCTGTCCGCTTGTGCCAAAATCTGGACCGTTTTAAATATGGTCGGCCAGGTTGCACCCTGCCCGCCATATTCTGTCGGGATTGATAAACTCAACAACCCGCTACGGCGAATCAGATCACGCTCTGCTTTGGAATTACCGCCCTGCCGGTCACGTTCAGCAGCGGTCTGGGCAAACTGGTGAGCCAGTTGCCGGGCAATTTCAAGCGGGTCTAAAACAGTGGTCGTAGTCGGGTTCATCTGAAAATCATATCCTTGATAATGGTTTTGTCGTGGGTGAAGCTGGCTGTTGTGCTCGCATCCTGTCCAGCTATGCTACACGGCTTTCAGCATAAAAATACCGCCTGCGAGAGGCGGTATTTTAATATTTATTTTTTAACGGCTGGCTTGCACCGTGGCAATCAGCTGATCTACCACTTGTGGTTCTGCCAGGGTCGAAGTATCGCCCAGACTATCCAGCTCATTGGCGGCAATTTTTCTCAGGATCCGGCGCATGATTTTACCAGAACGGGTTTTTGGTAAAGCCGGCGCCCAATGTAGCGCATCTGGAGTGGCCACCGGTCCCAGAATTTTCCGGACCCAGTTGACCAGTTCGGTACGCAGCTCATCACTTTCTGTCACGCCGGCTTGCAGGGTAACAAAGGTACAAATGCCCTGACCTTTAATATCATGCGGCATGCCCACCACCGCGGCTTCAGCCACTGCATCATGTGCCACCAGCGCACTTTCAATTTCAGCCGTGCCTAGGCGGTGTCCGGAAATATTCAGGACATCATCGACCCGGCCGGTAATCCAGTAATAGCCATCTTTATCGCGGCGCGCGCCATCTCCGGTAAAGTAACTGCCCGGATAGGTGGCAAAATAGGCTTCAATAAAACGAGCCGGATCGCCCCAGATGGTGCGCATTTGCCCCGGCCAGGAATCCTTGATAATCAGGTTCCCTTCGGCTTCACCTTCCAGCTCATTGCCTTCAGCATCGACCAGGGCCGGTTGTACCCCAAACAGTGGACGCGTAGCCGAGCCCGGTTTCAGTGGCGTTGCCCCTGGTAGCGGCGACATCAGAATCCCGCCGGTTTCGGTTTGCCACCAGGTATCCACAATTGGGCAGCGGCTTTCACCAACCACAGTGTAGTACCAATTCCAGGCTTCCGGGTTAATCGGTTCACCGACCGAACCCAGCAGACGCAGGCTGCTACGGTCACTTTCCCGTACAAAGCTGTCACCTTCACGCATCATGGCGCGAATCGCAGTGGGTGCGGTATATAAAATCGTGACGTTGTGTTTATCAATCAAATGCCCGGTGCGCGCCCAGGTCGGATATTGCGGCACACCTTCAAACATCACTGTGGTGGTGCCATTCGATAATGGCCCGTAAATTACATAGGAGTGCCCGGTCACCCAGCCGACATCGGCGGTACACCAGAACACATCATCCTGTTTAATATCAAAAACTTCACGGAAGGTACTGTTGACATAAGTCAGATAACCGCCGGTGGTGTGCAGCACCCCTTTCGGCTTACCGGTCGAGCCGGAAGTATATAAAATAAATAACGGGTCTTCGGCATTCATTGGCTCAGGCGGGCAAATTTCATTGACCGTCATGATTTCCATGTGATACCACAGGTCACGCCCGGCTTTCATTTCAATCGGGTTACCGGTCCGGTGGACCACAATCACGTTTTGCACCGACTCGGTACCGGCCACAGTAAGGGCCTGATCGACATTGGCCTTTAAATAAATCGGCTTGCCGCCGCGCATGGCCGAATCTGCGGTAATCACCAGTTTGGCCTGGCTGTCTTCAATCCGGCTGGCCAGCGAATCTGGAGAGAATCCACCAAACACCACACAATGCACCGCGCCAATCCGGGCACAGGCCAGCATGGCAATGGCAGCCTCGGACACCATTGGCATATACAGCACTACGCGGTCGCCTTTGGTGACGCCATTTTTCTTCAGCACATTGGCAAAGCGGCAGGTTTCATCGTACAGCTCACGGTAGGAAATAATTTTATGCCGTGAAGGATGGTCACCTTCCCAAATAATTGCCGGTTTATAAGGATGTTCTTTTAAATGCCGGTCCAGACAGTTGGCACTGACATTGAGCTGGCCATCGGCAAACCATTCAATCTTGAAATTGTCCGGATCAAAATTGGTATTTTTGACCTGGGTAAACGGTTTAATCCAGTCCAGACGCTTGGCCTGCTCGGCCCAGAACTCGTCGGGTTGTTCAATGGATTGCTGATAACGTTCGAAATATTCTGCCTCGTTGGTACGCGCAGTTTTCTTAAATTCTTCGGGTACAGGATAGATCTCATTCATATTATACTTCCTTGATCTTCTCTCATCTCATCACGAGATGTATGCCACATTCTTCATTTTTTATTTCTGCATATCAGCAGTATGACGCTTATTTTTTCTCCACCACAATCATGCTTTGGTCGTAGCGATTGATTTAATTTTAAGCACAGATACACCAGCAGATTCAATGTCTTTGCCGTACTTTTCAGTATAAAAGCAGTAGCTTTATCTATAAAAACAACCCGCTTGCAGTCAAAACCGCAGTGTACTTTGCAAAAATCGGCAGCGCGCTTGCAGAATATTTATTAAAATCCGGCCGGATTTCAGGCAAAATACGATTTTATTGCTGAGGACTGGCAGATTCGTGGCCGAAGAAAAAACCCAACTGGGCGAAGTCACCCAAGAAACTTCCGAGCTGATTCAACAGGCCACGGAAAAAACCACCCAGAAAGTCATTGAACATACCCATAAATACAATGATGCTTATTCTGCTATTGATAAAATCATGGAAGGCTTCTGGGAGCGTGTGCCCTATTTCCTGATCGCGCTTGGCGTGATTCTGATTTTCTGGCTGATTGCCCAGTTATTTAAGTTTTTTGTGAAAAAAACCTTATCCAACCGCAGTTATACCCGGCAGAATCTGGTGCTGGTACTGAACCGGGTTGGCAGTTCGGTGATTATCTTCTTCGGTTTCTTAATTGGTCTGGTGATTGCCATTCCTGGTTTTACCCCAAGCCAGCTGATGAGCGCCCTCGGGATTGGTTCGGTTGCCATTGGCTTTGCCTTTAAGGATATTTTCCAGAACCTGCTTTCCGGCGTGCTGATTTTACTGGGTGAGCCCTTTAAGATTGGCGACAGCATTCTGGTGAATGGACTGGAAGGTACGGTCGAAGATATCCAGATTCGCGCCACCTTTTTACGCTCGGCCGATGGTCGCCGCATTGTGATTCCCAATGCCACGGTCTATACCAGCGCCATTACTGTCAATACTGCCTTTCCACGCCGCCGCTGCGAATTTGTGGTCGGCATTGGCTATGAAGATGACATTCAGAAAGCCAAAGATCTGGTGATGTGCATTCTGAAACGTGACCCGACCATTCTGACCCAGCCGGAATTTAGCGTTAATGTCGATGCGCTGGCCAATTTCTCGGTCAATTTACGCGTGCAATGGTGGATTAATACCAGCGAAACCAATAGCGCGGCATCTATCAGTAAAATTCAGGAAGAAGTCATTCAAAGCTTTGCCGAACAGGGCATTTCCATTCCTTACCCGGTGCAGGAAGTGAAAGTCTATCGCGGTGATCCATCGGTGGCAGACAGCTCAGAGGCTAAATAAACGTCCCAGCACATACGGAATCACAGTTTCTGTACGGATAATCCGGTTGCCCAGACTTACTGCCTGGCAGCCGTTGTGTATCAAAAGATCGACCTCATAAGGAATAAAACCGCCTTCCGGCCCAATCACGATGCTACACGGATGCTGAATCGCGGCAGGCATGCGCATCTCTGCATAGGGATGTGCCACATAGGCGGGACAATCGGCGCTAATCAGACCCGGTAAAACATCTTCAACAAAAGGTTTAAAGCGTTTGTACAGTTCAACTTTTGGTGCAATGGTATCGCCGGCCTGCTCCAGCCCCAGTTCAATATAATGCTCCAGCTGCTGTAAAAATGGCGTCTGCCAGTAGCTTTTATCGACCCGAAAGCTATGGATCAGGATAATTTTTTCTACCCCGACTGTGACTGCATCCATAATTAAACGGCGCAGCACTTTCGGCCGTGGTAAAGCCACAATTAACGTCACTGGCAATTTTGCTGGCACGGCTTCTTCTTTTAACGGTTTTAGGCGAACCGTTTTGTCTGTAATTTCGATAATTTCCGTGAGATACCGTTTGCCTTCACGAATCCCTACTTTCAAGGTATCACCAACCTGAATATCCAGATGCTGTTGCAAATGCGCTAACTGCCGCGTTGAACTAATCGACCACAATTCAGATTCAGTTTGGCGAGGATCAAGAAGGACAATATTCATAAAAAAATAACTCAACAAACCCATCACTGGATAGGCGGAAACGTCATCCACAACGGTCCGAGGCAGGACTCCTTTTACCAAAACAAAAGTAAAAGAAAGCAGAGTTCCTGGTATTAAATCTATAAAGAGAAGGCTCAGTTTTAAGCTGATATCGTAAATCCATGAAAATCAGCTTCTTTACCCATCAGAATAGCATCAAAGATATTGATCAATCACCGAAATATGCTTTGCCAGTGAACCCTGATTCTGCTGCATAATCTTTTGTGCTGCGGTATTTAAACTCTCAGCCTTGGATGCATCATTTAGAACCTTCAGCAAAGTCGTAGCTGCCTGCTGAGCATTCTCTACCACTTCTACCGCTTGAGCATCGACAAACTCATCGACAATAGTCTGGAAATTAAAGTAATTCTTGCCCAGAATGGTCGGCACATGCAGCGCAATCGGCTCCAGAATATTGTGTCCACCGCCCGGTTCATTTAAAGAACCACCGACATAACAGGCCTGACTCAGACCGTACCAGAGCCACATTTCGCCCATTGAATCGGCCAGATAGACCTGGGTATCCGCTTCAATAGTTTGTCCCAAACTGCGGCGTTGGGTACGCAAATCCAAGGCCTGTGCCGCGTGAAAGACCTCATCAAAACGTTCCGGATGGCGCGGTACCACAATACAAACCAGCGCCGGATCTGCCATCAGGGCTGGTTTTAACGCGGCCAGCACATCTTTTTCTTCTGGAGCATGGGTGCTGGCCAGTGTGATCACTTTACGGCCTGCCAGCTGCCAGTCCTGCTGCAACATGTTGGCCTGTTCAATAAAGGCCGGCGGCGCACTAATATCAAACTTGATACTACCCACCACCTGAGTCTGTTCAGCAACTGCACCCAGTGCTACAAAGCGGCTATGTGAGGCCTGATCTTGCACCAACAGCTGCGTCAAACCCTGCAACATCGCCCGGGTCAGGCCGGAGACTTTGGCATAGCCTTTGGCCGATTTTTCGGACAGACGCGCATTCAGCAACAGGCACGGCACATGGAAGTTTTGGGCCTGATCAATCAGGTTCGGCCACAGCTCGGTTTCCATTAACAGCAATAATTTCGGCTGATATTTCTGATAAAAATCCCGAATCAGATGTTTTTGATCGGCTGGTAAATAAACGGCCTGAAATAAATTTAAATAGGGTTCTTTAAGAAAAAGAGCTTTAGCACGTGCCTGTCCGGTTTTGGTAGTGTTGGTGACCAGTACCGGATGACCGGCTTTTAAATAATGCTCAATTAAAGGCTGGGCCGCATTGGTTTCCCCCACCGAGACCACATGAAACCAGATCGCCTGCAGATTTTTCGGCGGCTGAAATGGCCCGAAACGCTCTACAATTTCCTGCTGATACTGCGCTTCACTCTCGGCCCGCTTTTTAATACGCGACCGATACAACGGTTTTAGAACAGATAACGCTGCGTTATACCAAAACGGAGTAGCCAAAGAGATGCCTCAAACTGATTTTTTGCCCTGAGAATATAACAGAGCCATATCCGCATGTTAATGGATATGGCTCCAAATAAAAAAAGCACAGCAATAACGTGGCTGCTTTAGTCGGCAGTCACCACGCTTTCAGCCAGGCTTGGATAATCGGTATAGCCTGCTGCACCCTGCACCCCAATCATGGTCTCTAGCTGCAGTTCATTTAGCGGTGCATCATCCAGCAAACGTTCATATAAATCCGGGTTGGCAATATAAGCCTTACCAAAAGACACGGCATCGGCTTTGCCCGAAGCCAGCAGTTCAATCGCATCGGCACGGCTTAAACGCATATTGGCAATGTAGGGAACACCACCTGAACGCTGTTTCATATACTCGGAAATACTGTCTTCTGCCAAATATTCACGGGTAAAGAAAAACGCGATCTGGCGTTTACCCAATTCCTGCATCACATAGCCAAATGTTTCACGTGGATCATCATCACCCATATCATGCTCATCACCGCGCGGTGCAAGGTGTACACCCACACGTCCAGCACCCCAGATCTCAATCAAGGCATCCACCACTTCCAGCAGGAAACGGGCACGGTTTTCAACCGAACCGCCATACTGATCTTCACGCTGGTTGGTCTTGCTTTGCAGGAACTGGTCAATTAAATAACCATTGGCCGCGTGCAGTTCTACCCCGTCAAAACCGGCGTCTTTGGCACGTATCGCCGCCTGTTTATATTGCGCAGTAATCGCGTGAATTTCAGCAATTTCTAGCGGACGTGGCAGCACATAAGGACGTTTTGGACGCAGCAAGCTGACATGACCAGCCTGTTGCACAGCGCTGGCAGACACTGGCGTTTCGCCTTGAAGTAAATCGGGATGCGACACCCGGCCCACATGCCATAACTGCGCCACAATTAAACTGCCGCACTCATGCACTGCATGGGTGACCCGCTTCCAGCCTTCAACCTGAGCATCGCTAAACAGGCCCGGAGTATTTAAATAGCCATTGGCTTCTTCAGAAATGACTGTGGCTTCAGAAATAATCAGACCGGCGCTGGCACGCTGAGCATAATATTCCGCCATTAATGCCGTCGGAACGCGATCATCCGTAGCACGACTACGGGTTAAAGGCGCCATGATGACACGGTTTTTTAATTCAAGCGCACCCAGTTTCAGGGGAGTATTTAATTCAGCCATACTGACTCCGACCTCCAGATATGTTTTAGAGGTGTTGTTGTAGATGTTCGATGTACTGCTGAATCAAAGCTTCGTTGCGGGAGAAATATGACCATTGCCCATGTTTGGTGGCGGTAATTAATCCCGCCTGCTGTAACACGGACAAATGATTGGACATGGTGGACTGCGAGACTTGCCCTAATTTTTCAATCTGGCCCGCACAAACACCACGCTGAAAGCCGCCACATTCTTCGGCAGACAGAAACTGCTCTGGTGTTTTTAACCATTCCAGAATTTGCCGGCGTGTGGGATTTGCCAGTGCTTTAAAGATCAGATCAAAGTCCATAGTCACATCACATAGTCGTGCGCAACAAAGCTGATTGCAGCATTTATCCTATTATATCGTATTTTTTCGATTTATATATCGAATATTTTAGATATAAGAGTTACAAACTGTATCTGCCTTGCTACGCAGAGAGTTAAAAGGTCTGCTTACAGGCCTTGTTTCAAGCTTGCTTCAATAAATTTATCCAGATCACCATCCAGAACTGCACCTGTATTTGAATTTTCAACACCAGTACGTAAGTCTTTGATACGTGAGTCATCCAGTACATAAGAACGGATCTGGCTACCCCAACCAATGTCAGACTTCGAGTCTTCTAATGCTTGAGCCGCTTCATTACGTTTGCTCATTTCCAGTTCATAGAGTTTTGCACGTAACTGTTTCCAGGCATGGTCACGGTTGGCATGTTGTGAACGCTGGTTTTGACAGGCCACCACAATACCGGTTGGAATATGAGTCAAACGTACCGCAGAGTCAGTTTTGTTAATGTGCTGACCACCGGCACCCGAGGCACGGTAAGTATCGGTACGGACATCTGAAGGATTGATTTCAATCTCAATATTGTCATCTACTTCAGGCGATACAAATACTGCAGAGAATGAGGTATGACGGCGGTTACCCGAGTCGAATGGTGATTTACGTACTAGACGGTGTACACCTGATTCGGTACGTAACCAGCCATAGGCATACTCACCTTCTACACGGATCGTAGCAGACTTGATCCCAGCCACATCACCGTCTGATTCTTCCATCAGCTCAGCCTTAAAGCCATGACGCTCAATCCAGCGCATATACATACGTAGCAGCATTGAAGCCCAATCCTGTGCTTCGGTACCGCCAGAACCGGCCTGAATTTCGACATAGCACGGGTTCGGGTCCATTGGATTGTTAAACATCCGGCGGAATTCAAGTTTTGCCAGCTCTTTTTCAGCGGCGCTCAATTCGGCCTGTACATCTTCCAGCATGGCTTCTTCATCGGCTTCCACCGCCAGATCCAGCATTGCCTGCGCATCTTCGAGCTGTGTTGCTAGACCATCTAATACATTCAGGACGTTCTCAAGCTCGCCTTTTTCTTTGGCCATGGCTTGGGCGCGGTTCTGGTCATTCCAGATGGCCGGATCTTCCAATTCACGGAGAACTTCTTCTAAACGCTCTTTTTTAAGATCGTAGTCAAAGATACCCCCGTAGTGTTTGACCACGTTCGTTCAAGTCTTTTAGCTGGTTTAGATAAGGATTAATTTCCACGTGAATGCTCTCAAAAAATATCGATAAAACCCGTGTATTGTAGCATAGAGCCAATCAGGAGTAAGAGGCGCCTGCATCCACTCAACTAAAATGATGGATATAAACTTAGACGGCCATGATGAGCACAACCTACAGAGACCAGCAAACTAGAAGAAAGATCAAGAAAAAAACGCATTTAAAATTCGGTTTAATTGCCCGTTCTTGGCTTTCAAATTGATAAAAATGAAATTTTTCATCTTTCGCAAAAGGGTTTTACAAAGCCGCATCATAACTTATAATACAGCGCAAAAATTATACAAATTGACCTAAATTCACAGAATCTCCATACTTTTAATAAAACAAAACATTAATTATTTTCTATTATTTATCAATATCTTAAAATTAATCAATTACACAATATTACAGCTGAAACAATGCGGTAACTTTTGCTGGATTGACCAAAATTTTATTTGGCCTAGACTGAAGTTGTAACAAAAAATTAAACAGTCAACCTGATTTCAGAGGGGTAAGATCCATGAAAAAACTAGCAATTGCTTCAGCACTTTTATCTGTATTCGCAGTCGCAGGTACAGCACATGCATACCAAGCTGAAATTGGTGCTTCTGCAGGATTAATTGATCCAGATCATGGCGGCACAAGTGGTTCTTTTGGTGTAGATGGTACCTACTACTTTAACCCTGTTCAAACGCGTAATGCGCCTTTGGCAGAAGCAGCCTTTCTTGATCGTGCCAGCAACGTGAATGCGCAATATCAATATGATGAAGTCGGTGATGGTGAAGCGCATCGTTATGGCGTAGGCGCTGAGTACTTTGTACCAAACTCAGATTTCTACTTGAGCGGTAATGTCAATGGTCATGATTTAAAAGACAATGATGACTTTGACAATGACTTAACCACCTATGGTGCCGAAGTAGGTTATTTACCAGCACCAGGTCTGTTAATTGCCGCAGGTGTGAAAGGTTGGGACAATGACTATGACGACGGTGTAGACCCTACCTTACGTGCCAAATATGTCACCACTTTAAGCAATGGTAAAGACATTAACCTTGAAGCCGGTGCAGCGTTCGGTGATCTGGACGAATATAACTTAGCAGCAGATTACTACATTGATAAAACCCTGAGTATCGGTGCAGATTATTACAACAATGATCTGAACGACAACAGCGAGTTTGGTATCAATGCCCGTAAATTCTTCACTCCACAAGTCAGCCTTGAAGGTCGTGTCGGTTTCGGTGAAGCAGGTAGCAACGACTACAACCGCTTTGGTGTAGCAGCAAAATACCGCTTCTAATCTGTATAGAAACGTATAAATCGTAAAAAAACCCATCTCCGGATGGGTTTTTTGCACTGATAAGAAGCATTTAGGTAGTTTTTGCACATTGACTGAACGAATATAAACTGTACAATTTGTTACAACTGTTTATAAAACAGTCATATTTTTATAACAAAGAGAGAACTCTAAATGCTTAAACAACTTGCTCTTGCTACAGCGCTTATTGCCAGCCTAGGAACTGCACACGCTTATCAAGCTGAAATCAACGCTGGATATGAAAATACAGATATCGACAACTTAGGTGATGTAGATACATTTTCTATTGGTGGAAAATACTATTTAAATGGGGTTCAAGTTAAAAATTCTCCGCTTGCCGAGGCAGCTTTTTTAGGTAAAGCAAGTAACATTGGTTTAGCGTATGCAAATGCTAGCACTGAAGATGAAGGTGCTGAACTTGAAATTGATACGGTAGGTATCAATGGTGAATTCTTTATTCCGAATTCTCAATTCTATGTTGCAGGTAGCATCAATCGTGCAGAAGTTACTGTAGAAACAGAGTTCGGCACAGCATCTGATGACAATACTGGTTATGCTATTGAAGCAGGTTATTTACCTATCAATGGCTTACTTTTAGCTGCTGGCGTTTCAAAAGAAAATATTGATGCTCAACAAGCAGCTAAAAAAGGTTTTATTAATACTCTGAGTACGTCTACTGCCTTAGCTGACGATACTGCTGTGACGCTACGCGCTAAATATGTAACTTTAGTAGGCAACCATTATGCAAACTTCGAAGCTGCAGCTGGTTTCGGTGATGAAACAGCGTATGGTGTAGCTGCTGATCTTTATATTGATCCAACCTTAAGTGTCGGTGTATCAGTAAATGATGCGACTTTAGATGATTTTGATGCTGTATTCTCAGTTCGTGCTCAAAAATTCTTTACTCCAGCAATTGCTGCAGGTGTAAATTACACAACAACTGATGGTGCAGACTCAATTGGTATCAACGGTACATTCCGCTTCTAATCTTTTAGATTAAAAGTAAAAAACCGCTCACTTGAGCGGTTTTTTATTGTTGTAAATGTAAAATCCGCAGCTGTAAGCTGACATTGCCATTAAACTCATTGCGTTCCAGCTCATAGACCAAATGCACGCTATCCTGCATCGGGTCAAATGCAAATTTATCTTTGGCGCTAAAAGCAATTGCATCTAATACCTGCCCGTTATTTAAAGCCAGACGCAGCTTTAAATGGCTATCCTTTAACCAGCGATAATCTACAATCTGAAATTGTCCCTCAAAAATTGGCGGTGGAAATTTCTGCCCCCACGGCGCCAAGTGCTGCAAGGTATGCACAGTGTCTAGATGAAAATCTTCTACCGGCAATTCGCCATCGGTCCATAAGGTGGCCTGAAACAACTCAGGGTCCATGCTGGCAATCAGCTGTTCAAAAATCTGCCTAAATTCCTGAAAATGAGCTTTTTGAATGGTCAGTCCGGCCGCAGCTGCATGTCCACCAAAATGGCTGACCAGATGCGGATACTGCTCGGCTACCTGTTCAATCGCATCACGGATATGAATACCATCAATGGAACGTGCCGACCCTTTAATATGAATACCATCTTCATCAGCCGCAAACACAATACTCGGGCGATGGAACTGTTCTTTCAGCCGACCTGCGACAATACCAATCACCCCTTGATGCCAGTGCGGCTCAAACATGATTAAGGCCGCAGGCAGTTCACTTGCATCGAGCTGGATTTTTTCCAGTTCCTGCAATGCTTCCTGCTTGATCTGCCCTTCAACCTGACGACGCTCTACATTTAACTGGTTTAACTGTTCAGCGAAGCGATAAGCAGTTTGTGCATCATTGGCCAGCAGACATTCAATACCAATATCCATGGTTTCCATTCGGCCCGCGGCATTAATCCGTGGTCCCAACACAAAACCTAAATCCTGGGCTTTTAAACTGGCTGCCTCTCGTCCGGCTATATCCAGCAGTGCTGAAATTCCCGGCCGACACAGATGTTGCTGGATTTTTTTCAGTCCGGCATCCACCAGAATACGGTTGTTATAGTCCAGACTGGCCACATCGGCATAGGTACCCAAAGCCACCAGATCCAGATATTGGGTCAGGTTGCTGCTGGATTTGCCTTGTTTTTTACGATAGCTGGACAAGTTGGCCAAGACATAAAATGCCACCCCGACGCCGGCCAGCGCTTTACTTGGAAATTCGCAGCCGAGCTGGTTTGGATTGACGACGGCATCCGCCGCTGGTGTAGCTTTGGTGGTCAGGTGATGGTCGGTAATAATAACCTGCATACCATGTGCTTGCGCCCGTTCCACGCCGGCATGGCTGGAAATACCATTATCAACGGTAATTAATAAATCAGGCTGAAAGCGGGTAAAGGCCAGATCGGCAATTGCCGGGGTCAGGCCATACCCATATTTAAACCGGTCCGGCACCAGATACTGTACCTTGGCACCCAATTCACGCAAGGCCAGCACCATTAAAGCGGTACTGGTGGCGCCATCGGCATCATAATCACCGACAATGACAATCTCTTTTTGCCCGTCAATGGCCTGATCCAGAATCTGAATGGCCTGATCCAGCCCTTTCATGGTCGGCGCCAGCAAGTGTTTCAGCTTCAGTTCCAGTTCCTGTTCGGATTGCACACCACGTCGCGCCAAAATCTGGGCAATCAACGGCGTCACGCCCTGAAAACTTTCAGGGCGTGTCAGAAAAGGTCGTTGTTTAATCTGTATATTCGACATTTAAGGCATCAGTCGTTGCAGTGTCCATACCCCATCAGTTTTTTCATAACTTAAACGGTCATGTAAACGATTCGGGCGCCCCTGCCAAAATTCATAATAATCCGGTTCCAGACGATAACCGCCCCAGAATTCCGGCTTGCTCAGTACATCCTGCTCACCCACCTGGGCTGCAAGCTGTGCAAAACGCTGTTGCAATGCTTCACGGCTGGCAATTACACCACTTTGCGGGGTACTGATATGCGCCGCAATCTGGCTGTCACGTGGACGCTTGTTATAGTACAGATGCGACTCTTCCTCTGGAATTTTACTCACCCGGCCGCTAACCCGAATCTGGCGTTCCAGTTCCGGCCAGTAAAACAGCAATTCCGCATAAGGATTTTCCAGTAAGTCGGTGCCTTTCTGGCTGTCATAGTTGGTATAAAAGTCATAACCAAGTTCGGTTGCACCGCGCAGTAGCACGGTACGCACATGCGGACGGCCCTGCGCATTGGCCGTAGCCAAAGACATGGCATAAGGTTCATGCAGTTTAATTTCCAGCGCATGATTAAACCAGTTTAAGAACTGCTGATGCGGATCAGCCAAAGCGGCTGACTCATGCAGCTCGCCTTTTTGATAGCTTAAACGTAATTCACTTAAGTCTTTAATTAAATCAGACATCTATACTCCCCTTAGGCAGCAATCGCATGATGACGCACGGCATCAGCCAGATGGTTGGCCAGTACGGTCACTTCCTGCTGGTCATCCCCTTCGACCATTACACGAATCACCGGTTCAGTGCCTGACTTACGAATCAGGATACGGCCACGGCCTTGCAGCTGCGCTTCTGCTTTACCAAATTCTTCCACTAAAGCGGGCACGGCATATGGGTCAAACATAGCCTCTAAACGTACATTCACCAACACTTGCGGGAACAGTTTAAAATCGGCAACCAGTTCATGCAGGGCTTTGCCCTGCTCTACCATGACGGTTAAGACCTGTAATGCGGCAATAATCGCATCACCAGTGGTGCTTTTATCCAGAGTCAGGACATGGCCCGATGGCTCACCGCCGATATTCCAGCCATTTTCCTCAAGCGCCTGCAACACATAGCGGTCACCAACTTTGGCGCGAACAAACTCGACTCCAGCTTTTTCTAACGCCAGTTCCAGTGCCATATTGCTCATGACAGTTCCGGCAATACCTGCCGGTTTGTTTTTGGCCTGCGTCGCCAGAATATAAAGGATATGATCACCGGTGATCTGCTCACCATTTTTGTCGACCATAATTACCCGGTCAGCATCGCCATCAAAGGCAATGCCCAAATCCGCCTGATGTTCTACCACCGCCTGCTGTAACTGTTCCGGATGGGTCGAACCACAATCTTCATTAATATTCAGACCATCTGGGGTGTTATATAGCGGAATGACCTTGGCACCCAGCTCTTTAAATACCGCCGGACCAACGTTATAGGCTGCACCATTGGCACAGTCCACCACAATTTTTAAATGGTTCAGATCGAAATGATAAGGAAAGGTCGATTTACAGAATTCGATATAACGTCCGGCAGAGTCTTTAACGCGGAAGCTTTTACCCAGATTGGCGTTATCTTCAATCTGAATTTCATTTTCGAGTTCTTGATTAATCGCTTCCTGCAGTTCATCCGGCAGTTTTTTGCCTTCGCTGGAGAAGAATTTAATCCCGTTATCAAAATACGGGTTATGCGATGCAGAAATGACAATGCCCAGACTGGCATGTAAGGCACGGGTTAAATGTGCAATCGCGGGGGTCGGCAATGGCCCCAGTAAATGTACATAAATACCGGCAGCGTTCAGACCGGCCTGTAGCGCCGATTCCAGAATATAACCTGACAGACGGGTATCTTTGCCCAGTACCACAATCGGTTTATTTTTTTTGCTGTATTTTTTTAAAACTTTACCTGCCGCGAAACCTAGTTTCAATGCAAACTCTGGTGTAATTGGAAGCTCCCCAAACTTGCCACGTATACCATCGGTTCCAAAATAACTCATGTCTTACTCACTTCTTATAGGGTTATGGTGATTTTCATCATCCTGTTTCAACACGCTTACTTTACACCAAAATTAAAAAAGCCGTCACATATATGACGGCTTTTCTATAAGGCGAATTACCAAAAATCAACCAACGCGATAGTTCGGTGCTTCTTTGGTAATGGTCACATCATGCACGTGAGATTCAGACATACCGGCTGCAGTAATCTTCACGAATTTGGCATTCTGACGCAGGTCTTCAATGGTTGAAGAACCGGTATAACCCATTGATGAACGTAAACCACCCATCATCTGATGCACGATATTACCCATTGGGCCTTTGTACGGTACGCGACCTTCAATACCTTCTGGCACCAGTTTTTCAGCACCGGCTTTAGAGTCCTGGAAGTAACGGTCTGCAGAACCGGTTGCACCCGCCATGGCACCCAATGAGCCCATACCACGATAAGCCTTGTAATAACGGCCCTGGAAGAATTCAACTTCGCCCGGTGCTTCTTCAGTACCAGCCAGCAGTGAACCGACCATAATCGTGCTGGCACCTGCGCCAATCGCTTTGGCCATATCGCCAGAGAAACGGATACCACCATCCGCGATCAATGGAATCTGTTCTTTTAATGCATTTGCTACAGAGTCAATCGCCGAGATTTGCGGCATACCAATACCGGCCACAATACGGGTGGTACAGATAGAACCCGGACCAATACCGACTTTCACTGCATCTGCACCGGCATCTAATAACGCAAGCGCAGCATCACCCGTTGCGATGTTACCACCAATGACCTGCACTTGCGGATAGTTCTGTTTTACCCAGCGTACGCGTTCAATTACACCGGCAGAGTGACCGTGTGCAGTATCGACTACAATCACGTCCACACCAGCTTCAACCAGCGCTTCTACACGGCTTGGGGTTTCCACACCGGTACCCACTGCAGCACCTACGCGTAAACGACCGAGGTCATCTTTACAGCTGTTTGGATAAAGTTCTGCTTTACGGAAATCAGTGACCGTAATTAAACCACGCAGTTCATTGTTCTCACCCACCACCAGTACTTTCTCAATACGGTGCTGTTGCAATAGTGCCTGGATATTTTCTTTTGATTCGCCTTCACGCACCGTCACCAGACGGTCCTGACCGGTCATGATGTTGCTGACCGGCTGCTCCAGATTGGTTTCAAAGCGCGTATCACGACCAGTGACGATGCCCACCACTTTACCATCTTTCACCACAGGAACACCGCTGATGTTGTTGGCTTGAGTTAAGGCAATCAGTTCACGTACTGTGGTTTCTGGGGTCACAGTGATCGGGTCTTTGACCATACCGGCTTCAAATTTTTTCACACGACGTACTTCAGCCGCCTGCGCTGCGATATCCATGTTTTTATGCAGGATACCAATACCGCCATTTTGCGCCATTGCAATGGCCATACGGGATTCAGTCACCGTATCCATGGCTGCAGACACAAGAGGAATATTCAGATTAATGCCGCGAGTTAAACGTGTCTTTAGAGAGACATCTTTTGGGAGGACAGTTGAGTAGGCAGGGAGTAATAAGACATCATCGAAGGTTAGCGCTTCTTGAACGATGGTCAACATAACAGTCTCACTGGTAATTTCCGTGCGCTATTATAAACAAATCTTGCTATAAATTTCATTTGTTATTGCATAAATAATTATTTATTCCGCACATCCTGACAATTCGGATGAGTTTGCTGATGAAAAAAGCAGGCCATGGCCTGCTTTTCTACGATAACAGCATCTGGATGCTGAAGTCTTTAACTGACCCGGTCAAAATCCGGGTCCTGGCCATCATTGGCCGCTTCGACCAGCACTAAAGGAATCAGGTTATGCGCACGGCGTGCCTTATTGCACTGCTCATCGGCAATCTGTACCTCTTTGCAACTGGAACTGCGCTGCTCGTACATAGAGCAGCTGACCTGTTGTCCGACCGTTCCCTCCAGCGCAATACAACGCGGATTGGCCTGATTGGTCCCTTTCATGCATGAATAGAGGGCATTTACCGGTTCGGTATAATGCTCAGGCATGGGAATGCCTTCTGCCCAGTAAAATGAAACTCTAAAATAGGTGCAGCATGCGCCGCAGCTAAGACACGCATCTGAGGAAGCAACTTGAGACAACATTGTTAAAATTCTCGTCATCAAAAAAGAGTTTTTTTGGGGAAGAAAATATAAAAAATGTTGTTTTTACACTCAAGTTATTTTTTCAGTTTTTTACGCGATTTTTTGGCTTAAGTCGGACAGGTAAATACCGACTCATCCATCAGGTCGACACCACATTCCAGCGTTTCAATCCAGTCTAGGAACTGGTTAATCTGCTCCTTGCCTACAAACGCGGTACCATGCTGCGGTACAATCATTTCGACATCCATTTGACGCACCATATTCACCCATAAACGGATGACTTTATTGGCACACATATAACGCTGATGGAAACCTTTCATTTTTGGAATATGCGCGGCAAAGTTTTCTAACGGCTTGGACGCATCTTCGACCATTGAAGCGCCCATATCGCCGGAAAACAGGATTTTGGCCACCGGATCATAAAACTGGAAATTACCGACCGAATGCAGAAAATGCGCAGGAATGGCAACAATGGATGCCTGTCCCAGTGGAATCACCTGGCCATGATCGGGCAGCTCAATCAGACGCTCCAGCCAGTTGCCTTTCATCCGGTCACTCATAAAGGCCGAGTTCAAGTGTGGCAAGAAGCGCGCCCACAGTTTCGAAGCCACCACTTTGGCATCGGTATACACCAGCCAGCGCGGCATTGAGGTAATAATATCCGGGTCCTGATGCGACGCCATCACATAGTCCAGATTGGTCAGGCGGGTATATTTATTCAGTTCCATGGTCAGCGGTACATAGGTCAAATCACCGCCCGGGTCCAGAACCGCAGCACGGTCATTGTCCAGAATCAGAAACTGGTTGGCCTGTACGCCCTCACCTTTGACCAGACTGGTGAAACTGATACATTTATGCGTGCCATTATCAAATAATACTTGTGATGTGGTGCGATCGAACGCCATACCTTGTCCCCAAAAAATCTTATCTTTACATTAAATTTTTAATTCCCTATAAAATAAAGGGTATTCCGCCAACTTACAATCAATATACAATTTAACTTTCAACTATTTTGTAGAAGCACAGGTCAGGTTCAGGCCATAAAAAAGCCCAACCAGGAAGATTGGGCCAAAATCAGTAGCAGCCTTTAAAAGAAATAATATTGCAGCAATGTACTCACCCCAATGATCAGGAAAATCAGCGCGCCAATTTTATGAATCAGGGATACCGGTAATTTCTCTGCCATTTTATTGCCGATAAATACTGCCGGCGCATTGGCAATCATCATCCCCAAGGTGGTGCCAATCATCACCCAGAAAATACTGTCGAAACGCGCGGCCAGGGCTACAGTTGCAATCTGGGTTTTATCACCAATTTCTGCCAGGAAGAACAGAACAAAGGTGGCACCAAACACCCCGTATTTCTGCCATTTGTTGATGCTTTCATTTTCATCATCCAGCTGATCCGGAATCAGCATCCAGATCGCCATTCCAATAAAACCGAGTGCCAGAATCCAGCGCAGAATTTCAGGACTTAAAATGGTGGTAATCCATTGCCCCAAGGCTGCAGACAAACCGTGATTGATCAGGGTGGCGGCCAGAATCGCCAGCAGAATTGGCAGTGGTTTACGGAAGCGGGCCGCCAGTAACAGGGCCAACAGCTGGGTTTTATCGCCCATTTCGGCCAAAGCGACAATTGCAGTTGAGATCAGGAATTCATACATGATGGATTTCTCTGGCTAGCACACATACCAATGACCTATCCCTCCTGCTAGCCAAATCTGCAGAGTGATAAATCAAAGGTCTTGCCAACAAAAGAAAGCTTGAGAAAAGCATTTTGGTTCTTTGCTATGATGACCATGCCCTGTTGAGCAAATATGTTGACCATCACCTTTTTACTTTGCGTAAAAAGCGGCTACTCCCCAATGAAGTGCTGTTATTGTAATCGGCCACAGAAAAAACTCAAGTACCAAACGCAAAAACCCTGCCGAAGCAGGGTTTTCAACTTTGCGTGTTCTCTGTCACAGAGACACACCAAGCGACGTTTTAGATTAACAAAGTCCGGATATCTTTGAGCAGCTTGGTCAGCTTGTTGGTAAAGCGGGCTGCATCTGCGCCATTAATCACACGGTGATCATAAGACAGCGACAGTGGTAGCATTAAGCGTGGATCAAAGCCTTCGCCATTCCAGACCGGTTGCATGGTGGCTGGAGAAATCCCCAGAATTGCCACTTGCGGCCAGTTCACCAGCGGCGTAAAGGCGGTACCACCAATTGCGCCAAGGCTGGAAATGGTAAAGTTGGCGCCTTGCAGGTCTTTCGGTGACAACTTCTTGTCACGCGCTTTTTGCCCCAGCTCGCCCAGTTCAACTGCAATTTGCTTAATTGATTTTTGGTCTGGATTACGCAGTACCGGTACCGTCAGGCCATCTGGTGTTGCCACCGCGATGCCCATATGGATTTCATTGCGTAGTAGCACAGACTTGCCATCATCAGACAAATGACCGGCAAACTCGCGCTCTTCTTTCAGCAAGTAGGCCACTGCCTTAATGATAAAGGCCATAATGGTCAGGCTGATGCCCTCTTTCTTGAAGTTTCCTTTCAGCTCATTGCGCCATGCTTCCAGTTCGGTAATGTCTGCTGCATCAAACTGGGTCACTTGCGGAATGTAGTTGTTTAAAGACAGCTGTGGAATGGACACTTGCTGCAAGCGGGTTAAAGCTTTCTCTTCCACACCACCAAACGCATCGAAACTTGGCAGTTTCGGCAAGCCTGATGGTGCTGCTGCCACCGCTGCGGCTGCCGGAGCAGTTTGCGGTGCTGTCAGACGCGACTTCACATAGGCCACCAGGTCTTCTTTCATGACCCGTGCATGTGGACCGGAAGCTTTGACATCGGCCAGGATGACACCCAGTTCACGTGCCAGTTTACGCACTGCAGGACCAGCATATACTTTCGAGTTCGCTGCATTTTGCTCTTTGGTGAGCTTGTCTGCAGTATGCGTGCTCGGTACAGCGCTTGATGCCGGTGCGGCTGGCGCAGCAGGTGCGGCTTTTTGTGCTGGCGCTTCAGCTTTTGCTGCTGCTTGCGGTGCAGGTGCTGCCTGTCCTTCCGCCTCAATGGTCACCAGCGCAATGCCTTCCGACACACTCTGACCCAGCTCGACATGAATCGCCTTGATTACACCGGCGGCGGTACTTGGCACTTCAACCGTGGCCTTGTCCGACTCCACCACAATAATACTTTGATCTTTTTCGACCGTATCACCGACCTGAACCAGAATTTCTGCAACAGCGGCTTTATCAACCCCTAAATCCGGGACCTTCACTTCGACATCACCCGCCGGTGCTGCAGAAGCTGGTGCTGCTGGTTCAGCTTTGGCTTCAGGCGCCGCCTGAGCAGCGGGTTGCTGTTCGGCTTGAGCTTGCGACTGTTCAGCTGCTGGTGCTGCCTCTGCCGTGGTCACGGTCAGAATCACCACACCTTCTTTGACGCTATCGCCAGCCTGAATCTCAATAGAGGCCACCGTACCCGATACCGTACTTGGCACTTCCACCGTGGCTTTATCGGATTCCACCACCACAATGCTCTGATCGATATCAATCTGATCACCGACCTGAACCAGAATTTCACCAACCAGCGCTTTTTCTACACCAATATCCGGCACTTTCACTTCAACTGTTGCAGAACTGCTAGCCGCTGCCGTCTGGTTTTGTGAAGCTGCCGCAGGTTGATGGCTACTCACTTCCGGAATAATGTCCTGATCAGACAATGAGGTCGGAGTATTTTCCGACGTTTTTTGCGGTGCATCAGCCAGTTGTGGTTCAACGGCTTGTGACGTCCCGTCTTCGGCTTCCAGTTCAATCAGTACCGCGCCTTCTGCGACTTCATCACCCTGATTGACCAGAATGCTTTTCACCACCCCGGCTGAAGTGCTTGGCACTTCAACAGAGGCTTTGTCCGATTCCAGCAGCACAATACTGTCATCGACCGCAATGCTATCGCCGACTTTGACCAGAATTTCGGCCACGGTGGCTTTATCTACACCAATATCAGGAGTCGTAATGTGCATGATTAGTTCTCCTCTTTGTAGTCAGCCACAGCGTGCAACTCAGGCGTAGCCTGTGGTGCCCACGCGACCGGACGGTCGGTATCCAGTTCAAAGCTTGAAATGGCATCTTTGACCAGACGCGCATCAACTTCGCCTTCATCGGCCAGTTTCTTCAAGGTTGCCACCACAATGTGCGCGGCATCGACACCGAAGTAGCTACGCAGGTTGGCACGCGTATCCGAACGGCCATAACCATCTGTACCTAGCGCCACAAACGGACGGCTGTCTGGCAAATAAGCACGGATTTGTTCGCTATAAGCACGCATATGGTCAGTTGCAGACACCACAATACCGTCCGTACCACGCAGCTGTTTCGATACCCACGGCTCTTTGGCTTCTTCCGCCAGCGGATGCAGACGGTTGTATTCTTCGCATGCCATACCATCACGCGCCAGTTCGTTGAAGCTGGTCACGCTGTAGACATTGGAGTGAATCTGATATTCCTCACGCAGGATTTTCGCGGCTTTAATCACTTCACGCAGAATTACACCTGAACCAAGAAGCTGAACCGTGGCTTTTTCATCTTCTTCAAGCAGATACATACCACGCTTGATGCCTTCTTCAACGCCCTGCGGCATTTCAGGATGCTCGTAGTTCTCGTTCATAACCGTCAGGTAATAGAACACACGCTCCTGATTGACATACATGCGCTGTAAACCGTCATGGACGATAACCGCCAGTTCATAACCGAAACATGGGTCATAAGAGACACAGTTTGGAATGGTATTGGCCAGAATGTGCGAGTGACCGTCCTGATGCTGTAAACCTTCACCATTCAGAGTGGTACGGCCTGCGGTTGCACCGAGCAAGAAACCTTGCGCCTGTGCATCACCGGCTGCCCAAGCAATGTCACCAATCCGCTGGAAACCAAACATCGAGTAGTACATGTACATCGGAATCATTGGCAGGTTATTGGTCGAATAACTGGTCGCCAACGCCGCCCAGGCACTCATCGCACCGGCTTCGTTAATCCCTTCTTGCAGCATGTGACCGTCTTTGGCTTCACGGTAATGCATCAATTGTTCCTGGTCTTCCGGGGTATATTTCTGGCCGTGTGCGGCATAAATACCCAGTTGACGGAACATACCTTCCAGACCGAAGGTACGCGCTTCATCTGGAACAATTGGCACCACGCGGTCTTTAATGGCTTTTTCTTTTAACAGTGCAGAGATCAGACGCACCATCACCATGGTGGTCGATTGTTCTTTACCGTTTGAACCTTTTAGCACTGCATCAAACACCGACAGCTCAGGAATCGCGAGAGACTCGCTGTCTTTACGACGTGCCGGCAAGTAGCCGCCCAGTGCTTCACGACGCGCCTTCATATATTTAATTTCAGGCGAGTTTTCACTTGGACGATAGAATGGTACTTCTTCCAGCTGCTCATCGGTAAATGGCAAGTTGAAACGGTTACGTACATATTTCAGTGATTCAAGCTGCATTTTCTTGATTTGGTGAGTTTTGTTCACCGCTTCAATTTCTTCAGACAGACCATAGCCTTTTACGGTTTTGGCCAGAATCACGGTTGGCTGACCTTTGGCTTTGGTCGCTTCGGTATAGGCGGCAAATACCTTGTACGGGTCGTGACCGCCGCGGTTCAGATTATCAATATCTTCATCGCTTAAGTTTTTCACCAGCTCTTCAGCTTCCGGATAACGGCCAAAGAAGTGCGCACGGGTGTAAGCACCACCTTTCACCTGATAACGCTGATAGTCACCATCAACCGCTTCTTCCATCACTGCTTTCAGCGCGCCAGATTTATCTTTATCCAGTAGCGGGTCCCAATGACGGCCCCAGACCACTTTAATTACACGCCAGCCTGCGCCGCGGAACAGTGATTCCAGTTCCTGAATAATTTTACCGTTACCACGTACCGGGCCATCCAGACGCTGCAGGTTACAGTTCACCACCCAGATCAGGTTGTCGAGCTTCTCACGACCCGCCAGTGAAATCGCACCCAGGCTTTCCGGCTCATCCATTTCGCCATCGCCCAGATAAGCCCAGACTTTACGGTCTTCTTCTTTGATCAGGCCACGGTTCATCAGGTATTTTTGAATATGCGCCTGATAGATTGACATGATCGGACCCAGACCCATGGATACGGTCGGGAACTGCCAGTAGTCTGGCATCAGGTATGGGTGTGGGTAAGATGGCAGACCTTTACCACCCACTTCACGGCGGAAATTATTTAAATGCTCTTCCGTCAGACGGCCTTCAAGGAAAGAACGTGCATAGATACCCGGAGCACAGTGACCTTGATAATAGATCATGTCGCCGCCAAAGTTATCGCTATTGGCACGGAAGAAATGGTTAAAGCCGACATCATAAAGGGTGGCAGAAGAAGCAAAACTGGCCAGGTGACCACCAAGGTCATCGCCCGTTTTGTTGGCACGCAGCACCATTGCCAGTGCATTCCAGCGAATCAGGGCGCGGATACGACGTTCCATATCCTGATCACCCGGCAGTGGTGGTTGCTCTTCAACGGAAATGGTATTTAAATAAGGCGTATTTAGACGCTGAATGGGAACGTGTTTCGCGATTGCCCGTTGATAAAGTTTTTCTAATAAAAATGCAGCACGCTCGGTTCCCATGTGCTGCAAAACTGAATCAAACGCGTCCTGCCACTCTTGGGTTTCCTGCGCGTCGGTATCACCATAATACGCCATAGTCGGTCATTCCTGAATCCTAATTATATGGTTTATATGTACCATATTTCTGCTTTCTACAGGTATGGCCATCGGTGAATACGACTTTAGACTACTATTTCGAGAAAAAATATCTATTGATGTTTTATTACCCAAAATAACAAAAAACCGCCAATAGCGGCGCTTTAATATACAGACAATATTCTTTTGAGTGATAATATAATCGTTATAAGGTCTTAATGCATGACGTGCTCAAAAATTAGGCCTTTTGAGCAAAAGCCGCAAGCTATTAAGGCAGCATTGCCAGGTAAGTTGATGGGTTTTTACGAACGCCGTCTTTTACTACTTCATAATGTAAATGAGGACCGGTACAACGACCTGTACAGCCTACGTTTGCAATATGCTCACCTGCAGCAACACGGTCGCCGACACGTGCAATTAAGCGTGATGCATGAGCGTAACGCGTTAAATAGCCATTGCCATGGTTAATTTCAACATATTGACCATAACCTGTACCCCAACCTGATTTAGTTACGATACCCGGGCCAGTGGCATAAATTGGTGTACCGCTTGGAGCGGCTAGATCTAAACCTGAATGACGTTCAGCACGGCCATTCATGGTACGACCGCCATAGTTTGAGCTTACACGGGCATTTGGTAAAGGATGCGCCACTAACCAGCTATATGGATTAGCGCTATAAGATTTCGCAGAAGACGCTGAACCGTATTTTTTCGCTAAAGATTCGTTGTTTAATTCAACCGTTTTTTCACGCAGTTTGACATTAATTTCAGTTTGCGCCGGAATATTGATGTCTTGTGACTCGCTATAGGTCCCTTGTGCCAGGGTGCGGGTCAATTCTTCAATACGGTCTGTCGATGAATTTTGGCTGTTTAAGTCAACCAGATCAGCAAAAGCCACTGACGCCGCAGAAGCCGCCAAAGAAAACGCTAATAAAATACGTCGCGTATGCATAAAAACCTCATAAAAACTGTTCTTACTCAGAGTTCCTTGGTGATCTCTTCCTTGATCTTCACTGAAAAGAGCGCATAAGATTAAGACATAAACATGAAGGAAATATGTATGTCCGAACCTTGTAACGTCTTTCGCCAAACAAGAAAACACATAAAAACAGGAAACCTAACGTTTCTCTCAACGCAAGTTGCTGCTTGGCAGAAACTTACTCAAATTATTCAACCCTTGTTGCCCCAACCCGAACTTTGGCAGGTTGTTTGTTATCAGCAAGGGATTCTTACCATTACTGGCACCAATCAGGCGATGGTGAGTCAACTGGCCTATTTGCAAAAACAGTATGTTGCTCAGCTATCACAATTGGCAGAACTTCAAGATTTACACAAGATTCAGGTCCGGTTAAAACCGCAGTTGCAAACGCCCCCAAAACAGGAAAAATCTTCAAGAACACTCAGTACAGAAACCCAGGAAATGCTTCGCGGTGCTGCTGACTTTGTGAGCGACCCTAAGCTTAGCCAAGCTTTGTTACGTTTGGCAAGCAATAAAAAGTAACATTGCGCCAATCTAAAAAATACAAAACCGATAAAAACGAGAATTAGTTCACTTTTTTAGATGTTACATTATAACATCACCAAGGAAAGACAATGACTTATGTCACACTCACATACGGAATTGGACATTGATTGATGTCATCAAATGTTACAATTTCATAGCTGCTTGGATCTTTTTGCACATTCCGCAAGAGCTGGTTATTCAGTGCATGACCCGATTTATATCCATCAAATTTCGCAATAATTTGATGACCGAGCAAATACAGGTCACCTACCGCATCTAATATTTTGTGACGAACAAATTCATCCGAGAAACGCAGGCCCTCTTCATTGACCACACCAGTGTCATCGACCCCAATGGCATTTTCAAGGCTGGCGCCCAAGGCCAGATTGTTGGCTTTTAAATAATCCAGATCTTTCATAAAGCCAAAGGTGCGTGCTTCACTGACTTCATAGACGAAGGTTTCGGTAGAAAAATCAATGGTGGCAGACTGATATTCTTTTTTAAAGGCGGGATGATCGAAATCGATGGTGAAATTGAGCTGGAAACCGTCATGCGGGGTGAAAATGGCACGTTTATCATCAATTAGCGCTTCGACCGGTTTTAAAATCTTGATGAATTTTTTTGGCACATCCTGCTCTTTTAAGCCACCCTGCATTAATAAATAGATGAAGGGACCGGCACTGCCGTCCATAATTGGCACTTCAGAGGCGGATACCTCGATAATCAGGTTATCAATTCCCAGACCCGCCAGCGCACTCATAATGTGTTCAATGGTGCCGACTTTGGCATTGTCCTGAACCAGATTCGAGCACATAAAGGCTTCCTGAATCAGCATGGCATCGGCCGGAATATCGACCGGTGGATTCAGGTCAATACGGCGAAACACAATTCCCCCGTCAGCATGGTGCGGCACAAAGTTAATCATGACTTTCTGTCCACTATGCAGACCTATACCACTCGCTTTCACGACACGTTCTAGGGTACGTTGTTTCAACATGCTCTCAATTCATCTGTATATAAAACCGCTATACGTTAGCATATTTAGCCATTGATAAAAAACAAAAAGGTAGCCATTTGGCTACCTTTTACAAGTTCTGGAATAAAAATCTATATCGTAAAAATTATTTACGTTGTTGATTTTTAAGATATTCCTGAATACTCATTGGCGTTGGACGTGAATTATTGCTGCTGCCTGCAGTCGCATTGATGGCTGGCGCTGCCTCTGCCTGACGCTGAATGGCCGGAACATCATCTTCTTCAACCGGCTGTTGAGCCGTTGCCTGTGCAGACTGCACCACTGAAGAACGCTTGACTGGCTCAACCGCATCGGCTGAATTACGGGTCAAACCGGTGGCAATTACGGTCACGCTGATTTCATCACGCGCATCCGGATCAAATACAGTACCGTAGAATACCTGGCCTTCATCCAGATCGACAATCTGGTTGACAACATCGGTAATTTCTTCAATTTCACCAAAGGTCACGTCATCACCACCGGTCACGTTAATCAGAATACCTTTAGCATTCATGATGGTCACGTTATCGAGTAATGGACTGCGGATCGCCTGCTCTGCTGCCTGACGGGCACGGTTTTCACCACGACCCAGACCGACACCCATCATGGCATAACCACGAGTGCTCATGGCCGTTTTCAGATCGGCAAAGTCAAGGTTGATGTGACCTGGACGTACCACTAAATCAAAGATACTGCGCACGGCATTTAACAGCACGTCATCTGCCTTTTTATAGGCATCTTTCATGGAAATGTCGCGGAATACTTTTAACAAGCGCTGGTTTGGAATGATGATCAGGGAATCAACATGCTGCTCTAAAGCTTCAATGCCTTTTTCCGCAGATTGCAGACGGCGTTTACCTTCAAAGTTAAACGGTGTGGTTACGACACCGACAGTTAAAATGCCCATTTCTTTGGCAATTTCAGCCACAACAGGTGCAGCACCGGTACCGGTACCGCCGCCCATACCGGCGGTCACAAACACCATATCGGTGCCTTCTAACTGCTGGCGAATCAGCTCGCGGCTTTCTTCAGCAGCGGTTTGACCCACTTGCGGATTAGCCCCTGCGCCCAGACCACGGGTACTTTGCTCGCCCAGCTGGATTTTGCACTGTGCATTCATGCGGTCCAGTGCCTGTTTATCGGTATTGGCACAGACAAATTTCACACCCTGGATATCTGATTCCAGCATATGCTGTACGGCGTTACCGCCTGCACCACCTACACCAAATACAGTGAAACGGGCTTGACCGTTGTTATCGGTTTGATCATCTTCAAAAAATTCAAATGAGGCCATGACCTTTAGCTTTCCTAATTCATAATTGGCAGTCACTTCAGCCCGTATACTGCCTTGATCTTAATAAAAAATTGTTTTTAAGAATGCTGTCCAACGGCTGCCTTGTCAAGTACAAGCGATAATCCGTACAACTTCCTAACAATATTCCCTAAAAAATCAACTAAAAAATTGATTTCAGTTTTTCGTTGAGTCCTGACCAGGCACGACCTACACGCGCCCAGACCGATAAGGTCTCCGGGTCTTCGGTTTCGACAATGGTGTCCTGACTGTAGCTCTGGCTATACATCAGCACGCCCGCTGCGGTTGCATACTGCGAACGGCGTAAGGCAGCCTGATGCGGTTCATCGGCATAAACCTGTACCGGCGGATTGCCCAAATGCGCAGACACACCCAGGGTGCGGCGCACCAGACTGACCATGCCTTCAATCTGACAGGCATCACCAGCCAGCACCACACCATGATATAAGCCATGAATGGCGCCACTGTTTTCCAGTTCTTGACGGATTTGCGCAAAAATTTCTTCATAACGCGCAATAATAATTTCCGACAGTTCAATCCGGCTGATGGTTTGCGGACCATCAATGCCCTGAATCTGAATCATGTGATCAGGTTTGACCACTTTTAAATCGACGCAACCGTAAAGCAGTTTAATCCGCTCGGCTTCTTCGGTGGTGGTCTGCAATACCGCCGCGATATCACGGGTCACATGCTCACCGCCACGCTGCAGGGTTTGTGACAGCGCCAGACGACCATCCAGATAGACCGCAATATTGGTGGTACCGGCGCCAATAT
Organism: Acinetobacter sp. YH12134; assembly: GCF_013418555.1. Lineage (NCBI taxonomy): Bacteria > Pseudomonadati > Pseudomonadota > Gammaproteobacteria > Moraxellales > Moraxellaceae > Acinetobacter > Acinetobacter sp. YH12134. Next base: position 77,888 of record NZ_VPBT01000004.1, read on the forward strand.
CAACCAGGCACACGCCATATTCTTTTTCATCTTTCAGTAAACTGGCTTCAGCGGTGGCCAGATGCGACACCACCATTTTTTCTACGCCAATATTGGCCCCTTTTAAGGCACGGTCCAGATTCTGCATGGTGCTAATCGGCAGCATCATCAGCTGATAATGACCGGTCATGCTGTGCGCTGACATACGGATCGGGTTTTGTACCCATTCACCGGAATCATCCAGATCAAAGCCCAACGGCACCGCGCTGACCAGATAATGGTCTGAAGTTAAATGGCTGGCTTTGGCCAGATCTAAGGCACGAACCACTTCACTTGTTGTAATTGTGTGGTCACTATTTTCAATCGGGGTACGCCCCGCAGCATAAAAACTTTTTAATTCTGCACTTGGAATAGAAATCCAGGCTGAATGCACCCGGCATTCCGCCATATCTTCTGCTTCTTGAACGGCATTTTTAATGGCTGTAATGACTTTATCGAGACTTACAATTTTTCCTTTATTCATGCCTCGGTTACGAGCGGTAGCCATACCAATCACTTGGATATTGTCTGGCGCGTGTACCTTACCAATCAAAACTGAAACTTTGTGTGTCCCAATGTCAATCGCAACAACCGAGGGAACAGCTTCACTCATTTATTTACTACCATCACATGTTTGTTTAATTAATGGCTTAATGCCTCTATTTTTAAAGCCAAGTATTATGGCTTTGCTGCTATTGCATTCGCAATGCTTGTGTCATCAATCGTTACAACAAAATGACCATTGGCAATTTTTGGTGCCACCGAGTTTTTCCACTGGATGGCCAGACCATTGCGGTAACGCAGGTCAATTGCAGAAATCCTGGACCATACCGGCTTGAAGTCACTTTGCGCCAGATGACTCAGACGCTGCAATTTACTCATGGTCTGATCCTGATCCACAATCACCCGCAGGCCAGAATCAAACTGCATAAACCAGGTCATCCGGTCGGTGAGATATAACTCTTTTAAACGCAGATTCACCGGTAAAAATAACTGGTTAATTTCATTATAGCGACGCATCATCATTTTGGACTGATGCATCGGGCCATGTAATAACGGCAGATGCTGATTATTCTTGGGTGTCACTTCCGAAAACACATCACCGCTGTCACTGAGTAAACGTCCGGTGCCCCAGCGCGCAATCGCATGGCGTGGCATGACCCGTAAACGGATGGCATTTGGCCAGGCGCGTGACACCACCACCCGATCGACCCAGGACAGTTCCAGTGCGGTATCACGAATCTGTTCCAGATCGGAAGTAAAATAGTTATCTGTGACCACTGGCGAAACATGGGTCATGACCTGGCGCAGTTCGGCATTGGAACGGGTACCGACCACGTCCAGTTCAGCCACACGTGCATCGGTCATGACTTTATATAGACCGTAGATTCCTGCTGCCAATACCACAATCGCCACGCACAGCAATACCCATCCACCCAGGTTCGTCAGCTTTTCTTTACGCGTCGGTGGCTTATCGTGAATCGAGGTAATCGCTGCGCGTTTACGGCGCATGGAAGCAGGAAGTTGAGCCATGGCTTAGTGGGTCGCATCCGTTAAGGTTTGTTCAAGAATTGCCACGCACAAGGCATCAAAACTGTAGCCCACCGCCTGCGCGGCTTTTGGCACCAGTGAGTGACTGGTCATGCCCGGTACAGTGTTGACTTCAAGCAGCCAGAAATTGCCTTGTTCATCCTGCATTGCATCAATACGGCCCCAGCCGCTGGCACCTACCGCCTGGAACGCACGCAGGGCCAAGACCTGTAACTGCTGCTCTTCCGACTCGGTTAAGCCACATGGAATGCCATATTGCACATCATTACGGTTGTATTTGGCTTCATAGTCATAGAACGCCACATCTTTAGGCGGTTCCAGACGAATCACCGGCAAGGCCTGACCATTCAGTAATACAATCGTGAATTCGCGACCGGTAATCCATTTTTCGGCCATTACCACTGCATCATGTTCGGTGGCTTTGGCAATCGCTTCAGCAAAGTCTTCAATACGTTCGACTTTGCTCATGCCAATACTGGAACCTTCATGTACCGGCTTGATAATCAGTGGTAAACCCAATGCAGCGACAATATCAGCCGGGTTTGAATCTTTGGTGACAATACGATACGGCGCTGTTGGCAGCTCGGAACCTTGCCAGACCTGTTTGGTTTTGACCTTGTCCATGCCAATGGCTGAACCCTGTACGCCAGTACCGGTATACGGCACATTCAGCCATTCCAGTACACCCTGAATCTGGCCATCTTCACCGCCGCGGCCGTGCAGGACAATAAAGGCACGATCATAGTTGACCAGTTCGGTCACACTACGATCTTTCGGGTCAAACGCTTCTGCCTGAACGCCTTCGCGCAGCAGCGCATCGAGCACTGCCTGTCCACTATCCAGAGACACCCCACGCTCGGCAGATTTTCCACCAAATAACACGGCAACTTTGCCGAACTTTGAAGCATTTGACACGTTTATATCCTTAAACTTTACACTGAGCGACCAAATTCAAATATCACTTTGGGTGATTATTTTAAATACAATTTATTTTGAGCAAGCTCGATGGAGATTGCTCCTACATTACCCGCACCTTGGGTCAATAACAAATCATTCGGTTGTAACACTTTTTGTACCAGTGTTTCCAGATTGCCTTCAACCGGATCAATCAGGATCGGCTCGACCTGACCACGCAGACGGATACTGCGTGCCAGACTGCGGCTGTCGGCACCCACAATGGCTTTTTCACCGGCAGGATACACTTCCAGCAACAGCAGTTGATCGACCTGCGATAACACTTCAACAAAGTCATCGAAACAGTCACGGGTACGGCTAAAACGGTGTGGCTGGAACAACATCACCAGACGGCGGTCCGGATGGCTCTGACGCGCGGCTTTAATGGTGGCTTCCACTTCTTTAGGATGGTGACCGTAGTCATCGACCAGTTTAATGCTGCCACCGTCCAGTTCAAATTCACCTTGCACCTGGAAGCGGCGACCTACACCACTAAAGCCTTCTAGTGCACGGCAAATCGCACCATCCGAAACACCTTCATCGGTCGCCACACCAATGGCGGCCAAGGCATTCAATACGTTGTGCAGACCTGGCTGATTCACGGTAACACGTAGTGGCTCGCGGTCTTTACGCAATACGGTAAAGTGGGTACGCATACCATCCTGATCAACATCCACCGCACGAATATCATTGTCTTCATTAAAGCCGTAGGTCAGCACCGGACGGGCAATGCGCGGCATAATTTCACGGATGTTGGCATCATCACCACAAACCACGGCCAGGCCATAGAATGGCAGTTTGTGCAGGAATTCAATAAAGGTATCTTTTAGCTTGTCAAAGCTGCCGCCATAAGTATCCATGTGGTCAGCATCAATATTGGTGACAATCGCTGCCATTGGCTCCAGATGCAGGAAAGATGCATCTGATTCATCGGCTTCAGCCACAATATAACGGCTCGCACCCAGTGCAGCATTAACCCCGGTACGGTTCAGCAAACCGCCTATCACGTAAGTCGGGTCCAGATTTTCTTCTGCCAGCATACAGGTAACCAGGCTGGTGGTGGTGGTTTTACCATGTGTTCCGGCCACGGCAATCCCGTGACGATAACGCATCAGCTCACCCAGCATTTCAGCACGGCGCACCACAGGAATACGGCTCTCAATAGCGGCTTTAACTTCCGGGTTTTCCGGATCAATTGCAGTAGAGACTACCAGTACATTGGCGCCCTGAATATTATCTGCGCTATGACCAATAAACACCCGAATGCCATTTTCTTCCAGCTGGGCTGTAGTTTTTGAGGCTTTAATATCTGAACCGGAAACATCATAGCCCTGGTTTTTTAATACCTCGGCAATGCCACACATCCCGGCGCCGCCAATCCCGACAAAGTGGATATGTTTGATACGACGCATTTCAGGCACTTTAATCAGTTCTTTTACTTGATCAGCAGGGATAGATGGAGACATAGTTTACTCGGTTTACAAATCTTGAATTAAAGCAACCACATGTTGGGTTGCATTAGGTTGTGCCTGTTGACGCGCCTTGCTGGCCATTTCAGAGAGCAGTTGGCGGTTCATCAACGGCATTAACAGTTCTTTTAAGCTGTCCGGGGTCATGCTGGCTTGCGGACAGATTTTTGCCGCGCCCGTCTTAGCCAGGAATTGTGCATTGGCCGTCTGATGGTCATCCACAGCGCTTGGCAAGGGCACAAATACCGCAGCCACACCCGCGGTTGCAATTTCCGTAACCGTCAGTGCGCCGGCCCGGCAGATAATCAGATCGGCATCGCTATAGGCCTGTGCCATATCTTCAATAAAGGGTTGCACTTCAACCGTTAAGCTGTCCGGCTTGTTGGCATAACGCGCTCGGGTGCTGTCTGCATGATTTTGCCCACACTGATGATACACATTTAAAGGTACATTCAGCTGTTTTAAGGCTTCAGGGACACGTTCATTCAGTGCCTGCGCGCCCAAAGAGCCGCCAACAATTAAAATGCGCAGCGGCAAACCTGCTTTTTCACGTTCCTGATAACGCCAGGATGGGGTTAGAGTCGCACTAATTTCTTTACGCACCGGGTTGCCAGTGGTGACAATTTTAGTGCTGGCCGGAAATGTATCCGGGAACGCCTGACAAACAGTTTTGGCAATACGTGACAGCTGGGTATTGGTAAAGCCGGCAATCGCATTCTGCTCATGAATAATGACCGGAATACCAAGCAGACGTGCTGCCAGACCGCCCGGTCCTGCCACATAGCCACCAAATCCGGCGACAGCCTCTACTTTGTGTTTTTTCATTAACTGCATGGCGCTTAAGGTGGCTTTTAGAATTTTAAAAGGCGCCATCAGTTTGCGTGCCAGTCCGTTACCGCGCACGCCTTGAATATCAATCTGATAAATCGGAATATTCTGGTTTTGTAATAAACGGTTTTCCATGCCTGTAGGCGTTGCTAACCAGGACACATGGATTCCCTGCTGCTGGAGTTCTTTGGCCACGGCTAGGGCCGGGAAAACATGGCCACCAGTGCCTGCGGCCATCATCATCACATGTTTAGGCTTGGTTTGCGCTGCATCAGTCACGGTCTAATTCTTCAATCCAAATATGGCTAATGAAAGTTCTTTATAAGCGCTCAATTGTAATCACAATCGTATGAGCTTGAAAGTTTATTTACTTTTTTTCACCAAGCGGCTCATTGTTTTTTTCAACAGTTTTGAAAGTTTAAACTAGTTTTATTATTAATTCACCGAAATTGTTAAGTTTACTGCATTTTTCATCAAATTATGTCGACTGGTTTTGGTTTACAAAATCGCTATGATTTTCTTGCTCAACGCAGTTTTTCAACCCCAAATCTCGCTTAAGAATACAAAAAGAGCCACCCAAGGTGACTCTTTTGAAAGATAGATTAACGACCGGCTTCCAGTACATCAAACAGGGTATCGGCAATTGAGGTGCCGAACTGGGCATCAATTTCACGGATACAGGTTGGACTGGTCACGTTAATTTCAGTGACATAGTTACCAATCACATCCAGACCGACAAATACCAGACCTTTTTCACGTAAAAATGGCCCGACTTTGGCAGCAATTGCCTTGTCATTGTCGGTCAATGGACGTGCTTCACCCAGACCACCAGCGGCCAAATTACCACGCACTTCGCCGTTTTGCGGAATACGTGCCAGACAATACGGAATTGGCTCGCCATTGACCATTAAAATGCGTTTATCCCCTTCTACAATTTCCGGAATATAACGCTGCGCCATAATTGGCTGGGTGCCGTTATTGGTCAGAATTTCAATGGTAGAGCCAATATTCACACCATTCTGATACAGACGGAAAATGCCCATGCCGCCCATCCCATCGAGCGGTTTCACAATCACATCGCCATGTTGCTGAATAAATTCACGAATCAGGCTTTGCTGAGAGGTCACTAAAGTCGGCACCTGCAGCTCCGGGAACTGGGTCGCAAACAGTTTTTCATTACAGTCACGCAGGCTTTGCGGCTTGTTAATAATCCACGCTCCTTCGCGCTCTGCCTGTTCCAGAATATAGGTGCTATAGACAAAGTTCATATCAAATGGCGGGTCTTTACGCATCAGCACCACATCATAGGCTGCGATGGATTCTTTTTGTTTTTCGCCCAGCTCATAATAATGGTTGTAATCTTCAAAGACTTTTAACGGGCTGATTAGACCGAAAGCCTTGCCCTGATCAATATATAAATCTTGTTGTAGTGCATAACCGAGCTCATGGCCCCGACGTGCCGCGGCCCACAGCATGGCCATGGTGGAATCTTTTTTCAGGTTCACCGTTTCAATCGGGTCCATCACCACAAGTACGCGCATAATGACTGCTCTTTTAAAATTGCTATGATGTGGAGTATAACGGAGATTCGCTGCCTGTTTTTCTGAATTTGAGTAAAGCTTTGCAGCACTGTATTTGCTGATTTCAGGAAGCTGCCCATGCAACAGCCAATTGTGGGATATCATTTAGATGAAGAAAATCATTGGGTCGCAGAGCTGGCCTGTGGTCATGGCCAGCACGTGCGGCATAATCCGCCATGGCAGAACCGGCCATGGGTGATGACGGAGCAAGGACGCAAAGAAAAATTAGGGGTGATGCTAGAGTGTAAGAAGTGTGAGGAGGAGACATCAGTCTAAATCACTGTCTCCTTAGTGTCTCCGACACAATAATTTTTCTCAATTAAATTTGTTACATCCAAAACAATTTAAAGGGGAAACTGAAATGCCAAAATTAACTAAAGAACTCGTAGTAAACTGGCATATTACAGAAGCATGCAACTACAAGTGTGATTATTGCTTCGCAAAATGGGATAGCGATAGTAAAGAGGTTTTGCACTCTCAAAGGCTTTGTTGCACAAAGATTTCATAACTATATGATTTTAGAAGTTTTGATTATTTTTTGATCCAAAATTAAATTTATTTAAATCAGATGCTTACATATTTATGCAACAAAACCATTCAGACATAATAAAAATAAAAAAGGGTGATTAAACACCCTATTTTATATAAAAAATAATGATTTATATACCATATTTCACACGATACGCTTCCATCTTCGCCAAAGCCTCTTTTTCACCTTTGGCATCTAAATAATTCATTAAATCTTTCATCGTAATTAAGGCATGCACCGGAATTTCCAGCTCTTTTTGAACTTCTTGGATTGCAGACAAATCACCCTGCCCTTTTTCCTGACGATCTAGTGCGACCAGTACACCGGCAATTGTGGCACCGGCATTTTTTAAAATAGTCACCACTTCACGAATTGCTGTACCTGCAGTAATCACATCGTCAATAATCCAGACTTTTTTACCTTCAACCGACGCACCAACCAATACGCCACCTTCACCATGATCTTTGGCTTCTTTGCGGTTAAAGCCCCAAGGCACACTCACGCCATGATTTTGCGATAAAGCCACCGCCGTTGCTGCCACAAATGGAATGCCTTTATAGGCTGGGCCAAAAATCACATCAACATTTTCACATTCTGTTAACTTGGCTGCATAGCCTGAAGCCAGTAATGACAAGGCTTCGCCATCATTTAATAAACCGGCATTAAAAAAATAAGGACTCACGCGACCCGATTTTAAAGTAAACTCACCAAATTTAAGCACACCACGTGATAATGCGAGTTCGATAAAAGCTTGAGGGTTAAATGTCGCTTGCGTTGACATGAGGTGCTCCAAAATTCATAAATTGAGGTAAGACCTGCGCATGATACCAAAGAGTAGCTATCCGAGTGATCAAAAAATTCTTCGTGTGGTTTCAATTAACGTCAATGGCCTGCGTTCTTCGGTCAGTAAAGGCCTGCTGGAGTGGATGGAAAAATCAGAGGCTGATGTCATCTGCATTCAGGAAAGCCGTCTAACCCATGTGCAGTGGACTGATAAATTCAAACCAGAAGGCTGGTATACCCACCTGTTCGCAGCTGAACGTCCGGGCTATGCCGGCACCGCCATTTACAGCCGCCTGCCATTTGTATCTATTCAGGATGGTTTAGGCTTTGAACTGGCCGATTCCCAAGGCCGTTTTGTCACAGCAGAATTTGATTTGGGTCTGGGTTATCCGGTGCATATCTGCTCGCTGTATCTACCATCGGGTTCATCAGGTGAAGAAGCACAAACCCGTAAAGACCACTTTCTGGAAGAATATACAAAAATTCTGAAACAATGGCGCGATGAAAATAAATCGATCATCGTCTGCGGCGACTACAATATCGTACATAAACGTATTGATATTAAAAACTGGTCAGGCAACCAGAAATCTTCCGGCTGTTTACCGCATGAACGTGCCTGGCTCGATCATATCTATGATGATTTGGGCTATGTCGATACCTTCCGTGAAGTACGCAAAGAAGCCGAACTGTATTCCTGGTGGTCGAATCGCGGTCAAGCCCGTGCCAAGAACGTTGGCTGGCGGATTGACTATCATGCCTGTTCACCGGACTGGAAAGCACGTACCGTCAATGCCTGGGTCTACAAAGAGGAATGGTATAGCGACCACGCCCCGGTGATTATTGATTATAAACTCAACTAAAAACCTTCCCATTGAGTGAACAATTGTTCACTCAATAGAGGTTTATTTCCGACATATTTTGTCGTCATTCAGACCTTTATCTGCTTTTTAAAACGGCGCATTATTGCAGCACGGCAAAGGGACAGTGTCAGGATGACAGCAAAGGGACAGGAAGCCGTAGGATGCAAATAAACAAAGCCATGATAGTCTTTGTTTCAAGGATGTGACATCGGACGTTGTAGTGAGACCCGCATAATCAGGATGATTAAATGCGGGTTTTCTACATCTAGACTTTTATTTTTTTATATTGGCTCTTTGTTTTTCGTTTTTAGCACGAATAATTCTTATCAAGTGCTGTCTTGTTGTTCTGCCGCTATTATGGCGCGACGGCGTTGCATTTTAATGACGGTTTAATTTCAGAACCATGAACCCCCACATTCATATTCGCTATAGTGCAAAACCAATTTTTTAGTTACTCTCTTGAGCATTGTGTTTCTTTCTGGAATCCGCTTTATGCTTAAAATTTATGGTATTAAGAACTGCAACTCCATGAAAAAAGCCTTCGATTTACTCAATGAATTGGGGCTAAGTTATGAGTTTCACGATTATAAAAAACAAGGGGTTGATGCCGACACTGTCAAAATTTGGTTAGATGCACTTGGACAAGATGTAGTACTGAATAAAAAAGGCACCACTTGGCGCAAACTCAGTGAGGTAGAACAGCAAACCGCGTTGGCCAGTGAAGCCAACTTAATTGAAGCACTTTGCACTCACACCAGTTTAATTAAACGTCCTGTCTTAAAAACTGAATCAGGCTTTATTGCGGGTTTTGATGAAGCGGCTTATCGTGCTTTAGGTTAAGTTTAAAAAAATACCAATAAAAAACCTGCTCACATGGAGCAGGTTTTTTTATATCCTGTGCAATATGATTTCAACTGCACAGGTGGAATACATGCTTAGTTCGCACGAATCCATGTTTGGTTACGACCCAATGCCGCTACACCAATGAAACCACGCAATTCAAGTTTCTTACCACCATCGGCAAGTTTACCTTTTAGCTTGTAGGTTTTACCTGTTTGCGGGTCAAGAATTGAACCACCATCGTAGCTCGTGCCGCCTGTATTTTTCAGACCGCGAACAATGGTCAAACCTTTGAGTGATTTGTTGTGATACGGTCCTTCACATTTTGTACAGGCATTTTCTTCACCCGGCGTTAAAATGGACTGAATTGTTGCAGTTAACGTGCCATTTTTTTGCTCGGTAAATTTGACGGTTGCTTTTGCTTGCTTGGTTTTGTCATCAATTGTTTTCCAGACAGTACCATTTAGCGGATCAGCAGCATTCGCCAAAGCTGTTAAACCCATTAATCCTAATGCCAGTGCAATTTTTTTCATTTTTTTTGATTCCCTAGTCTAGTGTTAGACAGCCTTAGTATTAAAAAGTCACTACAAATTTGCAATTTTTGAATGTGACCATTTAGTGTAACCTTGTAAATTGTGTTGGTAAATACGCAAGCACAGGCCAAAATCAAGAACAAGATGGAAGAACAATGAAGATCAACCCGTTATTGAAACAAATTTTCACAGAAGGCTTTTTAAAAACCACCATCCGCCTGCCAAGCCAATATAATTTACCGCATAATCCGCTGCGTTTCGCCCTCGAACAGATGTGCCGGCTGTTTCCGACCAATAAAACTGTCGAAGTCCGCGCTTTACGTCTGGCTGGCCTGAAAGCCGAAGAAATCAAGCCGCAAGATGAAGCCACCCAGCTGATTTTCTATATTCACGGCGGCGCCTTTTATTTAGGGTCTTTAAATACCCATCGCCCGTTTCTGACTGAACTGGCCGCCCGCACCCAGATGCAGGTGATTCATATCGATTATCCGCTGGCGCCTGAAAATCCATTCCCGGAAGCCTTAGAAGCAATTTTTGATGTCTATCAGACCCTGCTGGATCAGGGCGTACAGGCCAAAGATATTTTGCTGGCAGGAGATTCCTGCGGCGCCAATCTGGCGCTGGCCTTAGCCTTAAAAATCCGTGATGAACAGTTACCGCAAGTCAGCGGCCTCATGCTGCTTTCACCATTTTTGGATTTAACCCTGACCAGTGAATCGATTCGTTATAACCGCAAACACGATGCCTTATTGTCGATTGAAACTCTGGAAACCGGGATTCAATACTATGTGCCACCGTCAGTCGATCGTGGTGATCCGCGTGTTTCGCCGCTATTTGATGATTTAACCGATTTGCCGCCGACCTTGGTACAGGTGGGTTCTAAAGAACTGCTGCTAGATGATGCGCAGCGTTTTCGTGACAAGGCCGAGCAGGCCGGCGTAAAGGTCAGTTTTAAACTGTATACCGGCATGTGGCATAACTTTATTATGTTCTCACCGTGGTTTGATGAAGCCAAAATGGCGATGACCGATTTAGCCGAATTTGCCCATCAGCAAGACCAGGATTAAGCCGCCATAAAAAAGGTCAGTAGAAACTGACCTTTTTTGTGATTAATGCAGCGCCGTAAAGCTTAGATTTTGGCAATCTGGTCTAACGCCGTAGTAATCGCCTGATCTTTAATATCGCTCATGCTAACCCCTTCAGCACGTACCACTTCAATATCACTGACACCGGTAAAGTTAAACACGGTTTTCAGGAACGCTTCCTGGAAATCAACCGGGCTTTGTTCGCCATAGACACCACCGCGGCTGCTGGCGATATACACTTTCTTGCCACCTGCCAGACCGACCGGGCCATTTTCGGTGTATTTAAAGGTACGACCTGCCACGCTAATCCGGTCAATCCAGGCTTTTAAAGTCGATGGCAGACCGAAGTTATACATGGCTGCGCCCACCACCACGACATCAGCATCTAGATATTGTTGCAGAATCTGTTCGCCTAAAGCGCTTTGCTCGGCATTTTGTCCCATTAAAATTTCAGCAGTCAAATGCGGAATGGTCTGTTCAGCCAGATCCAGATAGTCAACTTGGGCCGCTGTATTTTTCGCCTGAAGCTGGTTCACAATAGCTTTAGACAACTGACGTGATACAGAAGCGTCGCCTAAAATACTCGAGTCGATATGCAAAATTTTCATGGGAGAGAATCCTAAACTGTGATTTTTTCAATAGCGCCATTTTACTGCAGTTTAAAATAGAAATAAGTGATTTAAACAACACACACTGTTGCACCCATGCAACGATATTTTTTCCGAAAAGTACAAAAAATAGCCACCACCAATTCTCTAAAGTCATGATATGTTAAGTTTTATTAAAATAATTGTATAAAAATGAGACTTTAGACGCTCATTTTTGGGAGTCGTGATTCACGCATGAAAAGTCGCATTGCGCACAGTGCTGTGCCCACATTTAAATACAAAGTCACCCGTTATTTACTCGAAAAAGAAGTGGTGATGAACTGGTGCACCTTAAACAAATGTATTCTGATGCTGTTTCTGGGCAGCCTGATGCACGTGATCTGGGCCATCTGGAAAAGTGTGGTATTACTCACCCCGGAACTGTGGCGCTGGGTCAATCTGGCCTTTTTAAAACAGCAGCTGGTCATTAATTTATTCGGCCTGTTCGTGTTTATTGGCATGATTGGCATCTGCCACTACTTTCGCAAACAGGACTGGACCCGGCGCTATATGCCCTATATTGCGGTGGCCACCTTTGTGGTCAGTCTGTGCCGCGATGGCTATCTGGTCGGGGTGCTGAGTCCGGCCACTATGGTGACCTATATCAGTCTACCCACGGTCGGTCTGGTGCTGTTTGAACGCAGAATTGTCTATTCGGCCTTATTCCGGCCACACTGTATCTGGTCAGCTGCGGTTATTTAAGCTTTTTCGGCCAGTTAACCTATGCACCTTTATTTTTATTAACCGACTTTCCTTATAAAAATGGCTTCTGGGTGCTGTCGATGCTGTTTTTTATTGTGCCGATTCTGCTGACCTGCCTGGTGCTGTTTGAAATTCTGCTGAGTCAGTGGCGCTATCGGGAGGCGCTGATTGCACATTTAAGTCAGGTCGATCCGCTCACTAATACCTTTAACCGGCGCAGTATCAACCAGTGTCTGGAACAACTAAACCACAAACAGGCACCCAGTTATGCAGTGATTCTAGTCGATCTGGATCATTTTAAGCAGATTAATGATGAGCATGGCCATCATAAAGGCGATGAAGCCTTGGTCCAAGTCTGTCATGTGCTGGCCGGCCATATCCGCGAGCAGGATGTGCTGGGCCGTTTTGGTGGCGAAGAATTTATTCTGGTACTGAAACAGGCCACTGCGCACCAGGCCAAACAGGTGGCCGAGCGCTGCCGGCAGGCCATCACCCAGATTGAACTGTATGATGAACATAACCAGCCGATTCACTTTACCGCCAGCTTCGGGATTGCCTTATCGCACCACAATACCCCTTATGAAAAGCTGCTCAGTCAGGCCGATCAGGCCCTGTATCAGGCCAAAGCCTATGGCCGTAATCAGGTGGTGCTGTATTAGCCGCTGGAACCGGCGGCCTCTTAAGACTTAGCTAGAAGATGGTTCGGACTGATAAGGCTCCAGATAATTGACCCAGTCTTGTTCCTGTTTCGCCGCCTGTACCCAGGCCTGCATTGCCGGATGTTGCAGCATGGTCTGCATATAATACTGGCTGTCTTCATTCACGGGCAGCGCATAGCTTTTAAAACGCCACACCACCGGTGCATAAAAGGCATCAGCAATCGAGAAATCACCACAGAGAAAACCGCCTGGGTCCGGACGCTCAGACCAGATCTGACAGACACGGGCTACATCGTCACGTAAATCAGGCTGCTCGGCCCATAACGTTTGTCCGATTTCTGCCAGATCAGCGCGAATATTCATGCCGCAATGGTTACGCAGTGCCTGAAAACCGCTATGCATTTCAGCAGCCAGAGCGCGCGCCCGAGCCCGCTGTGCCCGACCGGCTGGCCATAGCTGGCGCTCCGGAAACTGTTCGGCCAAATATTCACAAATCGCCAGTGAATCCCAGACCATTAGGCCGTCATGTACCAAGACCGGTACCTTGCCATTCGGGTTAATTGCCAGTACGTCCTGTTTAAAATGGCCCGTGCCGCGTTCTTTGGGAAAGGGTAACAGCACTTCACGAAACGGCAGTTCAAAAGCAGTAAGGACCAGCCACGGCCGCATGGACCAGCTGGAGTAATTCTTGTTGGCAATGTACAGTTCCATCATGACTCATCCTCCTGTTGTTGTTTTTAATATTCACGATCGCTGGGCAGTCCCGTCTGATAAGATCAAGGGATATGGCGCCAAAGCCTATACAAAGCGACTTAAAAGCTAAAGTTTAATGGGCGGACAGGCCTCGCGCTTATCCGCTGTGATCATCACCATCATGATAGCGTGATCTGCCAGCGCCTGTGTCGAGATCTGTAGCAATTCTGCTGCTAAACCAGCTATAAAAACGGCCTGTGAACAGACCGTAAGCAGAATAAGTTGCAGCTCTCTAGCAGTCAGCGAGAGACTCTACTCCCCCGCTTTCTACAGCGCCATAACCAGAGCGCACTTAGAACAGGAAGGCCACACCTAAACCGGCATGATAACTTTTATCAGCGCCATTTAAATCAACACCGACACTGGCATCCAACTGGGTACGTGCATTTAAGGCATAAATCAGACCTGAACCCAAGGCATATTCCACTTTCTGGCTTTCTGCTTTGCGGTAAATAAACTCGGAGAAGCCGGCCCATTTATCGCTGAGCTGATATTGAATCCCCGGCACTGCCTGCAAGGCCCAATTGCTGTCCTGCCACTCATAACGCATACTAATTGAGGTGGTGAGCAAATCATTATAGGCGTAGGCCACTGCCGAGCTAAGGCTGTAAATATCCTCTTCGGCACTAAAACCGTCATTCCCGGTGGCAATCTGCGCTTCGGCCAGCACCGCCATCGACAGTTTTTCATCATTTAAATCAATGGCATGCTTCAGACCAATGCTGACATCCCCCAGGCCATCTTCTTCAACCGACTGGCCAGCACTTTTTACCCGGCTCCAGCCCGGACCCTGCCAGCCCAGCTGTAATTCCAGATTATCCGCCAGACCGGTACGCAGTAAGGTATCGGCGTGCAGCTGAGTGATTTCCTGCGTCAGACCATTGTCATCTTTGGTTTTCTGATAGTGCGCATTGGCCAGCGCTTGCTCCCAGGCCAACTGGCCGACCGGCGTAATTCCGGTGCTCATGCCCACACCCGGACGGTCAAATGCAAACTCGGCGGCAAAGACCTGACTGCTGACTGCAGTCGCCACCATCACACCCAATAATTTCAATGCTGACATAGTGTTTATCTCAATTTTAAGCCAATTCTTTGGTCATTTTCGCGCCATGGGCACGGAGCAGTTCTAAGGTTTGCTGTTCTTCAGGCAAGGCTTCAGCCCAGTTAATTTCATCAAAGTCGCAATCAAAGAATAAATCACTGATGGATGACAAAATGGTCAGGCCATCTTCATCTTTACGGTTTGGATCGACTTTTTCTTCAAGCAGACGCTTTACCGCAGGTGCACAGGCGGCACTGGCTGCATCCCATAATGGGCCATAGACTTCTTCCGCATCCCACAAATGCAAATTGACCTTGGCCTGAATTAACGCGTCCAGAATTTCCATATGGACGGCCAAATCCTGCTGTTTTTGTGCTTCATTGTGCGGCTGGCCCGCCTCATAGGCCTCGCAAATGGCTTCCCACCACTGAAACAGGCCATCGGACCAGACTGAAATTACCGGGCCTTTTTCAGGATCAATAAAATTCGGATCAAGCCCCGCGGCCAAAAGTTGTTGCACTTGGGCCTGATCTAGTTCTTCTATGGCTTGCACCAAGCGTTGTTGTTGTGCCGTTAACATGCAGAGAGCTCTCTTCAATCAAATCAATTTCGTTCTATTATGCCCAATTCAGTGAAAATTGTTTAAGCGAAATGTAATCTTGTCGCATGAATTTGCTATAAAAAAAGCCCCAATACTGGGGCTTTTCTGCTTTTCAGCCAATACCTGTCTTATTCGTCGACATCGGTATCTAGGTCAACCCGACCCGGCTGTCCACCACGCGGATGTTCTTTTTTCTCAAAGACATGCTCCAGACTACGTTTTAAACGGTCAATGGCGCCATGAATTGCGGTATCGACATTATGACCACGATGATTGACCACCACAGGCTTCAAGCCGGCCGGGCGTGCTTCAATCATACATTTGATGTCATCATCTCCGCCTTTGTCCCCGTTTTCATCACTTAAATGTACGGAAAAATGGGTAATACGCTCACTATGGCGTTTAAATTCATCACTTAGCTCTGCACGTACGTAACTAATTAATCGTTCGCTACCTTGGATGTTCTTATCTGTACGGATTTCAATATTCATAATCTCATCCTCTCTTTCTTTCGTTTTCTGAATCTTTTTTGTGCAAAACTATTTTATCTTGGCACGTTTGTCGCTTGCTGTTTCCCAGCATATTGAACATCTTCAACCTAATTTGGACGCTACCCTCCACATTGAACGATGAACACTTTTGAGTCTGCAGAACCGTGTCCTTATACTTTGAATATCGGGCCTAACTCAAAAATATGCAAGCAATATTTGATAAAAATTAGCAAAAGGATAACCTGTTGTGACAACTGCTTACTTGCGTGGCCAGGCACTGATTGACTCAATCCGCTCTGCCCCTTATTCACGTGATTTAATTGGCTATCATGGCCAGCCGCCACATCCGCAGTGGCCGAATCAGGCACGTATTGCGGTGCAATTTGTATTGAATTATGAGGAAGGTGGCGAAAATCATATTGAACATGGCGATGCCGGTTCTGAGCAGTTTTTATCTGAAATTGTCGGCGCGGCCAGCTTTCCGGCCAAGCATATGTCGATGGATTCGATGTACGAATATGGCTCGCGGGCCGGTTTCTGGCGCATTCATCAGGAGTTTCAGCGGCGTCAGTTACCGATGACCATTTTTGGGGTCGGTATGGCGCTGGCACGAAATCCGTATGTGGTCGAGGCCATTCAGCAGGCCGACTATGATGTGGTGTCGCATGGGCAACGCTGGCTGCATTATCAGAGTATGGATATGGCCACTGAACGCCAGCATATGGATCAGGCGATCAGTGTCTTGGAAACCCTGTTTGGTCATGCACCCATTGGCTGGTATACCGGCCGCGACAGCCCCAATACCCGCCAGTTACTGGCCGAATTCCCGCAAATTCAGTATGACTGTGATTATTATGGCGATGATTTACCGTTCTGGCAGACGCTGACCAATGCCCAAGGCCAGTCACGACCGCATTTAATTATTCCCTACACCCTCGACAGCAATGATATGAAGTTTGCCGCTGCGGGTGGTTTTAATAGTGGCGAGCAGTTTTATCAATACCTGAAAGATGCTTTTGATGTGCTCTATGTCGAAGGGGAAACTGCACCCAAAATGCTTTCGATTGGTATGCATTGCCGTCTTTTGGGGCGCCCGGGACGCTTTAAAGCCCTGCAACGCTTTTTGGACTATATTCAGTCGCATCCACAGGTCTGGATTTGCCGCCGCGGTGATATTGCTACGCATTGGTATCGCCATCATGCACCAGAACCCGTCAAATAAAAAAACTCGCACTGGACTTGTGCAGCTTTAACCATCTCAGTGAAAAATTGGATTTTCACCGAAATTTGGCACTGATATTGCACTTTTAGCAACAAAATTAAATGTAATGATGAGACCCTTACTGTGCAACTGGATCAATTTAATCAGGCCCCTGAAGCTGAGATTCACCAATTCTTGCAGCAATGTGTACATATTCCGGCATGGGCAACTGCTATAACCCAACAGCGTCCTTTTGAGAGTATCGAGCAACTTTTAGAGTTTTCACGGCAGCTGGCCAGCCACTGGAGCTGGCCTGAGATTCAGGCCGCACTCGCAAACCATCCTCGAATTGGTGAAAAACAGGCACAACAAGAGCTTACGGCACAGGAGCAGGTATTTTCAGCCCGGGAACAGGCTGCCGTCCAGCTCAATAGCGACACCCAGCAGGCACTTTTACAAGCTAATCTGGCCTATGAAAAAAAATTCGGGTTTATTTTCCTGATTAAAGCCTTTGGCTTGAGCAGTGAAGATATTCTGCAAGCCTTACAGTATCGTCTGCTGAATGATGCCGACACTGAACAGCGCATTGTGCAGCAGCAACTCTCAGACATTGCCTTACTGCGTTTAAGCCAGGAGCTTCAGCCATGATCAGCACCCATATTTTAGATACCCATTTGGGTCAACCGGCTACCGGCGTGAAAATCCGGCTATTTAATCAGCAACAACAGTTGCTGGCCGAAGCCGAAACCAATGCCGATGGCCGGGTCACAGCCGCCGATTTTGCTTTGGCCGACTGTCCGGAAGGCTCATACAGTCTGGAGTTTTATACTGCGGCCTATTTTGAACGAAAAGGCCTGGACAGCTTCTTCCCTAAAGTGGTGATTTATTTCCAGATTAAGGAGGCGACACAGCATTATCATATTCCGTTATTGATCAGTCCTTTTGCCTATTCGACCTATCGCGGCAGCTAAATTTGGTCGGGAAATTGCCAATAAAAAGTTAAATTTGGCTTTATTTTTGCTTAATAACCTGTATCCTTGACACGCTTTTTGGGGAAGACGAAGACACCGTTATGAAACTTACGCAACTTGCTGCACTTTGTGCATTCTCAACCGCTGCTGCCTTCACTCAGGCGAGTCCTATTGTATGGCAAGACTTTAGCTTGACTGGTCTTTATGGTGAAAACTACGAGTTAGGCACTGAAGACCGTACCACCTTAACTGCTGAATATGCAGCTAAACTGAAATATGCAGATGTATTCTTCTTTGTTGACCAGCAATGGGATGGCAACAATGATGATACAACTTACTTCGAATTGGCACCACGTTTAAGCCTAGGCGAAGTGACTGGTCAAAATCTGGCATTTGGTCCGGTGAAAGACGTATTAGTCGCAACAACTTGGGAGCACAACGCAGGGCACGGTACAAACACTGAGTTCAACAACTTCTTATATGGTGTTGGCTTTGCTTTAGATATTCCATATACCCAATATGCGAACATCAACTTCTATCGTGCTGATAACGATATGACAGATGATGATTATCAAATGACCATCACCTATGCTGTACCATTTAAACTGGGCAATGAAGACTTCCTGGTTGATGCTTTCCTGGACTGGTCAACAGCTGAAGATACTCATGCCAGCGAATTAAACTGGACTTCTCAGTACAAATGGAATGTGGGTAAACACATTTCTCCAGAAACACGTTTATACGTGGGTATTGAACACTCAGTATGGAACAACAAATATGGCGTGAAAGGCGCAGACCAAAATGATGTCAGCGCACTGGTAAAATACCACTTCTAAGTCATTTACATGACATAAAAAAGCAGGACTCCGGTCTTGCTTTTTTTATGTCCGCAGCGGCATGATAATGCACTCATTCCTACCCTGATATGCTGCTTATGCGCTTTCATCTTCGTCCTGCCACCGAACACGATCTTGCTGCCATTCAGGCGATTTATAACCCGGAAGTACTGCAGCATGTAAACACCTGGAATGAACAGCCCTTTGATCTGGCACATTTCCAGCACTGGTTCCAGCACTTACAAAAACAGAATTTTCCGCTGCTGGTGGCCGAACATCTGGACACCGGACAAATTGCCGGCTATGCCGATTATTCCACCTTCCGCAGTATCAGCGGTTTTAAACATACGGTTGAACATTCAGTATTTATTGACCGTCAATTCAGCCGGCAGGGTTTAGGCAAACAGTTGATGCAGGCCTTAATCCAGCATGCGCAAGCGCATCAGGTTCATGTGATGGTGGCCGCCATTGACCATGACAATAGCGGTTCAATTGCCTTGCATCAGCAATTAGGTTTTCAGTATTGCGGCTATATGCCCCAAGTTGGAAGAAAATTTGGACAATGGCGTGATCTGGTTCTGATGCAACTCATTCTGGATCCAGCACCAGAACAGACTGCATCAACACCGACCGATTGACCTGTGTTGATTAAATACTTCTAACACAGAACATTTAATCCAGCGGATTACCGACTATATTGCTGATAATGCCTTTCATGATATGTGGCCCCTGCTCTTGGCGCAGTTCGGCATACCAGGCTTCCGTCACCTGCTGGTCTTTCATATGCGTAACATCACAGCGTTTACGCGCGCGCACTACCAGTTCATTGGCGCGCTCATTGCGTTTATTCTGGTAGCGGCTTAAAGCATCCTGCACACCCAAGGTATTAATTTGTAAGGCACGTGCCAGATAAATAGCATCTTCCATGGCCTGACAGCCACCCTGTCCAATATCTGGCGTGGTGCTATGTGCAGCATCTCCCACCAGCACCACCCGGCCTTTATAAAAATTGGCAAACGGTTCAATATCATGAATTTCCACGCGATTGGTGCGCTGTTCATCAATTGAGTCAATCAGCTGCTGCACCTGCAGACACCAGCCCTGAAAATACTGTTTTAACAGTGTTTTATACTGGCTGCGGTCATTCTCCAATCCGACCGCTAGCGGCACATCAAAGAAGAAATAAAAACGCTGATCGGCCACCGGCATCAGGGAAGCGCGCTTGCCTTCTCCGACAAAGGTGGTCCACTGGTCGGCCGGGGCCAGCTGTTCGGACACCTCCACCAGACCATTCCAGTTGACATAACCGGCATAACGGCGCGCGACGGTTTCATCCAGTACATAGGCGCGGGTTAAAGAGTGGGTACCATCGGCCCCGACCAGCAGTTCGGTTTGTAGCTGTGTGCCATCAGCAAAGCTGACCGTCACCTGTGAACCATCTTCCTGGAGTGCCACCATTTTCTTGCCTAAATAGATGTGCTCACGACCAAATGCATCCATCAGCATATTTTGCAGTTCCGCGCGCGACACCGGATACGGACGCTGCCCGACTTCTTCAATTAACGGCGTCAGGCTGAACTGGGTCATCACATCACCGCTCAGGCCATCGACATAGGCCAGATGATCCATCTGCCCGCCTAGCTCGGCCACCTGCTCGGTCAGTCCGAGGTAATTCAGGCACTTCACCCCATTGGACCACAGGGAAATGGCCGCGCCCACCGGAAGAATCTGCTCAGCCTGTTCATAAATACGCACTTCATGGCCAAACTTTTTTAGTGCAATCCCTGTGGTTAATCCGCCAATACCTGCACCAATAATTGTAATTTTCATTTTTCCTCCCAAGGCTTGCCTGTCAAAACTGAACAGCTGAAGCGAAAAACGTGCCATTTCATGCTTAGTCTGGGTCGTATGGCCAGAAGTTGGCACAGGCTGTGCTTCTATCCGCACTAATAGGCCTGCTGTGCAAGCCAAATCTGGCAATCTGGCGCCACTGCCTGATTTCGATACACGGCCGTGCCTGCTGTGAATGAATAATAAATGGAAGAGAATTATGGCCACTTTAATTGCACCAACATTTGACCTACCGCCCCAGCTTCAAACACTGACCAACCTGGCAGATACTCGTATTGGTGCAAAAGTTTTTGAATGTTCAGATGATTTTTTTGCCGATGCGCAGCGTATGCTGCAATTTGCAGCACCAGTATTTGTGGAAGATAAATTTGATAATCATGGCAAATGGATGGACGGCTGGGAAACCCGCCGCAAACGCCATGCCGGTTATGACTGGGCCATTGTCCAGTTAGGTGTGGCCGGAACAATTCAGGCGCTGGATATTGATACCACCTTTTTTAGCGGTAACTATCCCGCTTCAGCCAGTGTTGAAGCCTGCTATGCACCGCAAGGCAATCTGAAGCAGGCCGAATGGCAGCCACTTTTAGCCAACAGTATTTTGGGACCCAGCCAGCATCATCTGTTTGAAGTCAGCTCTGATGCGGTCTATACCCATGTGCGTCTGAATATTTTCCCCGATGGCGGTGTGGCACGTTTTCGCGTATATGGTGAGGTGAAAATTCAGGCTACAGATCATCAGGGTACGCTGGATTTACTGGCGCTTGAAAACGGCGGTCGGGTAATTGCCTATAGCGATGCCCACTTTGGCCATCCACGGAATCTGATTAATCCGGGTCGTGGCATCAATATGGGCGATGGCTGGGAAACCAAACGCCGCCGCGCGCCCGGCTTTGACTGGTGTATTCTGGCTTTGGGACAGGCCGGCCAGATTGAAAAAATTGATATCGACACCGCCCATTTCAAGGGCAACTATCCGGCAGAAGTGTCGATTCAGGCCGTCTATATTGAAGATGCCACCGATCCGCAACTGATTCCCCAAAGCATGTTCTGGCCATTTTTACTGGAGGCGCAGCCCATGCAGATGGACCAGATCCATTCCTTTATCGAGCAGATTTTAAAGCACGACAAAATCTCACATATCCGGGTCAATATGATTCCCGACGGCGGTATTAGCCGGATTCGCCTCTGGGGCACACTGGTGGACTAACACACCAGCGTCGCTGTTGGCCCACTCCACAGGCTGACAGCGATCTCCATCTCTACCAGTTGATGATGACCATAAAAATACCCGCCCTGGAACCCTCAAACAACATGAAAAATACCATTCAGATTCAAGCATTGACCCTGGACAATTTTGCCCCTTTTGGTGAAGTGATCAGCTGTCAGGGACATGACTATTTTCATATTAACCATGCCCAAACCGAGCGTTATCATGCGCTGGCCATGACGGAAATTCTTGGTGAAGCACAAGCAGGCATTAGTATTTTCCGCAATATCCAGAGTACCCAAATACCGTTTCAGGTAGCAATGCTGGAGCGCCATCCTCAAGGCTCGCAGGCTTTTATTCCGATGCAGGGGCAAGCGTTTTTGGTGGTGGTGGCACCGGGTTTAAATGCAGATGAGCCAGACATCAGTCAGCTTCAAGCGTTTATTAGCGATGGTTCACAAGGCGTAAATTACCGTGCCGGAACCTGGCATCATCCCCTGCTAACGCTGGAGGCACCTAGCGATTTTGCTGTGATTGACCGGATTGGCTCTGGTCCCAACTGCGATGTGTATGAATTCAACTCACCCATCCAGATTGTTTCTGCCCAGATTTAATTCTCCATTTGGTATAAAAAATAAGTTGGCTTGCCCTTTACAAGCCCAGTATGTGCATGTTTTAGTCAGTACTCTGCCAGTCCGTTGAAATACGCATGTCTAAAGCCGACCTGATGGTTCTGATCTTTTGTATCATTGCTGCCCTGTTACACGGGATCAGCGGCTTCGGCTTTCCTATGGTCAGTACCGCGGCCATCTCCACCTTGTACCCGCTGTCGACCACGGTAGCCTTTGTACTATTACCCTGCCTGATCCTGAATCTGTTTTTACTCAATAGCGACCCCGAACGCAGCTTTCTTCAGGCGCTGCGCTATTATTCCGGTCAATATTGGGGCCTGATTATCAGCAGTCTGATCGGAAGTGTATTCGGTGTGCAGTTACTGCTACATCTAAATGATGGCTATCTCAAACTGCTGATGGGGCTGTTTATTTTATGGTATGTGCTGGATCAGTTTCGCAGCCAGCCCCTGCGCATTCAGGCCAGTCTGAAAAACATGCTGCTGTTTGGTCTGCTGGCCGGTGTGATCGGCGGAGCCACCAATGCCATGGCACCCTTTCTGATGATGTACCTGCTGAGTACCGAACACAGCAAAACCGAAATTGTGCTGATCAGCAACTTGAATTTTGCGGTCAGTAAACTGATTCAGCTGCTGCTGCTTTACCCGGTGATGCTGCAATTTAAATCTGAACAATGGTCCTTACTGGGCTTATTAACCGTGGTGTCGCTGCTCGGGGTCTGGGCTGGCGGCCAGTTACGTGCCCATATTTCCCAGCAGAAATTTCGCTGGCTGATTCTCAGCTTACTGGCCGTGCTCGGCGGCTCAGCCCTGTGGCAAGCTGTGCAACTCCTCAGTCAGAACCCGCATTTTTTTGTGGTTTAATCTTCTCTTAGCTGCAAAATAATCAATTTATACTTTGCCCCCCTGCTTGAAAAATATTAAATAATAGGCCGATTACTCTAATTCCTATAAATCTATAAAAGGATCGTATATGAATACAGATACGTTAAAACCACCGGTCGAGGCCGCGCCGAAAGGCATTGTCAAAGGCTGGATTATTATTGTCATTGCCGCCCTGCTTTCTTGGGGCTTTTACCATATTTTGCCCTATGATGATTATGCCAATAAAGGCTTGAGCCTGCTGCTATTTATCGGGATTTTATGGCTGACCGAAGCGGTGCATATCACCATTACCGCACTGCTGGTACCGGTGCTGGCAGTAGCGCTTGGGATGCCGATTGAAAATGCCAGCAAAGAGCTGGTGCCGATGACCACCACTCAGGCACTGCAAACTTTTGCTGACCCGGTCATTTTCCTGTTCTTTGGTGGTTTTGCCTTGGCCACTGCCCTGCATATCCAGAAACTGGACCGTAAAATTGCGATGTGGATTATTTCCATGTCTGGCGGGCATTTGGGGATTTCGGTGCTGGCCATTTTTGCCGTCACAGCTGCACTGTCGATGTGGATTTCCAATACCGCCACCGCAGCGATGATGCTCCCGCTGGCTTTGGGTCTGCTGTCGCACCTGGATGCAACCAAAGAGCGCTCTACCTTCGTCTTTATTCTGCTCGGGATTGCCTATTCGGCCAGTATTGGCGGTTTGGGAACGCTGGTCGGTTCACCACCGAATGCAATTGCTGCCAAAGCACTGGACTATGACTTCGCTGACTGGATGAAAATCGGTTTGCCGATGATGCTGATTTTACTGCCGGCCATGCTAGTCAGTTTATATCTGGTGTTGCGTCCGAAACTGAACCAGAAAATTCATTTTGAAACTGAAGTGATTCCATGGAACCGGACCCGTATCGCGACCATGATTCTGTTTATCTGTACCGCGATTGCCTGGATTTTTGGCAAAAAACTCAGCGAGAACTTTGGTATTTCATCTCCGGATACCTGGACTGCACTGGTCACCGCCTGTCTGGTGGTGATTTTAGGTACAGCTACCTGGAAACAGGTTTCTGAAAACACCGACTGGGGGGTGTTACTGCTGTTCGGTGGTGGTTTAACCTTAAGTGCGATGTTAAAAGATTCAGGTGCATCGCTGGTGCTGGGTCAAACCGTTGCAGATGTATTTGGTACGGCATCACCGCTGGTGATTATTTTTGTGGTGACCATTTTCATTATTTTCCTGACTGAATTTACCAGTAACACCGCTTCTGCTGCACTGTTGGTACCGGTCTTTGCCGCCATTGCCGACCAGATGGGTATGCCAAAAGAAATTCTGGTGATTATTATTGGTATTGGTGCATCGTGTGCCTTTATGTTGCCTGTAGCAACACCGCCAAATGCAATTGTGTTTGGGTCCGGTCATATCAGACAGCGTGAAATGATGAGTGTCGGGATAGTATTAAACATCCTGTGTACCTTCATTATTGCGCTGTTCGTATACTGGCTCTTTAGCTAAACGCTCAGCATCCATCTAAAAGAGCACTGATTTCAGTGCTCTTTTTTTTGTTTAATTTTTACCTATACTTAGACTATGATCTAAGCCATCAATAAGAATGACACGGGGATTTTTATGGCCAAGTTTTTAAACACCAGTGCAACCAACTTTTTTCTAGAAGAACTGATTAAGAATGCCAAAGAGCGTTTAATTCTGATTAGCCCCTATTTACGACTTAATGACCGGATTAAAGAATTACTCGAAGATAAAGATCGGCTCAAAATTGACATCCGTATTGTGTATGGCAAAAGCGATCTGCATCCAGAGGAAATCAAATGGTTGCAAAAACTGGATTATGTCCGCTTAAGCTTCTGCAAGAACCTGCATGCAAAATGCTATCTGAATGAATCGGAATGTATTATTTCCAGCCTGAATTTATATGAATTCAGCCAGATTAATAACAATGAAATGGGAATTCTGGTTCGCAAATACGAAGATGATGAAGTATTTAAAGATGCCTATGAAGAAGCGCAGCGCATTATTCGGATTAGTGATGAAGTCCGGATTAGCCTCGATGAAGTGAAAGCAGATGCTGTGGTGGCCGAAGCAGAGCGTGGCGAAGAAAGCTCAACACTACCCAAACTCACCACTTCCAAACTGGCTGCAAAACATAAGCTGAAAACCGCAGATATACTGGAGAAATTAACCACAAAAGGCTTCCTGACCTTAAACGAAAATGGCAAACACTTTTTAACTGAACAGGGTAAAAGTAGTGGGGGTGAGTTCAGATCCAGTCAGTATGGTGGGTATTTTTTATGGAATGAAAATACGGAAATTGAATGACAATTTCCCTCTCCTTTTCGGAGACAGGGAGAGGTGAAATTAAAGCCTCCAAACCTCCCTTCTTGCGCTGCAAGATCAAGCCGTGCTGATCTCTTGCTCAGGGAGGCTTTGACTTGTTAAATCCCTCCAACCTCCCTTTGAGAGAGGAAAATTAAATCGCTACTAACTCCCGAATCCCTTTCTCCGGCATTTCCCTGCCGGCACCTTGTGCAATCACCTGGCCACGCGCCATCACGGTATAGCCATCGGCCAGCTCTTCGGCAAAATCATAGAACTGTTCGACCAGCACAATTGCCATTTCGCCACTATCAGCCAGTTTACGAATCACCCGGCCAATATCTTTAATAATCGAGGGCTGAATACCCTCGGTTGGCTCATCCAGAATTAATACCTTCGGTTCAGAAGCCAGCGCGCGAGCAATTGCCAGTTGCTGCTGCTGACCACCGGATAAATCTCCACCGCGGCGCTGCTTCATTTCATCCAGAACCGGAAAAATCTCGTACAGATGTTCCGGTACTTTTCGGGTTTTTGCGCCTTTAAATTTCGCCATCCCAATCAGGATATTTTCCTCAACTGTTAAGGTCGAAAAAATATCGCGGCCTTGTGGCACATAGGCCAAACCTTCACGCACGCGCTGCTCCGGACTAAGCCTGGAAATATCTTTGCCATCCAGCAGAATCTGCCCGGATTTAATCGGCAAAATGCCCATCAAACATTTCAGCAAGGTGGTTTTGCCCACGCCATTACGCCCCAGCACCACTGAACATGCACCGACCGGAGCCTGAAACGATACATCGCGCAGGATATGACTGCCCCCATAAAACTGATTGACGTTTTTGACTTCTAGCATCGCGGTCTCCTTAACGTCCCAAATATTTTTCAATCACATCGTCATTGGCCTGAACTTCAGCCAATGTCCCCTCTGCCAGAATGGCACCCTGTGCCAGCACCGTGACTTTTTCACTGATGGTGTCAATAAAGCTCATATCATGCTCAACCACAATCAAGGTATGATTTTTCTTCAGCTCCAGACATAGCTCTGCGGTGCGTTCAGTTTCGGCATCGGTCATACCGGCCACTGGTTCATCCAGCAAAATCAGCTTGGGGCGCTGCATCAAGAGCATGCCAATTTCCAGCCACTGCTTCTGACCATGCGACAGCAATCCGGCTGGTTTATGCACCAATTCCTGTAAGCGGATTTGTGCCAGCGATTCCTCCAGCGCCTGTTGGGCATCGGGATCGAGCTTGCTAAACAGGCTTTTTTTCACCCGTTTATCTTTCGGGGCGGCAAGCAGCAGGTTTTCTATGACAGTAAAATTTTCAAATACTGTGGGTTTCTGGAACTTGCGTCCAATTCCGGCCTCGGCAATCTGTTCGGTGCTCATCTTGGCTAGATCATAGGTCTGGCCAAAAAAGGCACTGCCTTCCGTTGGACGAGTTTTACCGGTAATCACATCCATTAACGTGGTTTTACCGGCACCATTGGGTCCAATGATGCAACGTAATTCCCCTTCTTCGATATACAAAGACAAGTCGTTTAAGGCACGAAAGGCATCAAACCAGACACTGACTTTTTCCAAATACAGTGCAATACCGTGGCTAAAATCTGCGCCCTGTTCCTTGGGGCGGCCATAACCTTCAGCAGCATGGCCACCATGAGCTTGCAACAGTTCACTCATTCGCTCCGCTCCTTTTTAAAACGGTCAAACAGACCAATAATCCCTTTCGGCAGGAAGATGGTCACCACAATAAATAGCGCCCCTAAAATCAGTAACCACGCCTCTGGGGAAGCAGCGGTGAAATAGGTTTTGGCCGCGTTAATCACACCTGCGCCGAGTAAAGGCCCAATTAAGGTGCCACGACCACCTGCCGCGACCCAGACCGCCATTTCAATTGAGTTGACCGGGTTCATTTCACTCGGGTTGATGATGCCGGCTTGTGGCACATACAGCGCACCGGCAATACCCGCGATCACCGCAGACAGCACCCAGGCCGACAGCTTGTACCACAGCGTGCGATAACCCAGATATTGCAGACGGTTTTCACTGTCACGAATCGCACCCAGCACACGGCCATAAGGCTGATTCATCAGATGACGCAGCCCGATAAAGCACAGCAGCAGCACCAGCGCAGTGATAAAGCACAGGCTGGCCCGCATCGGTGCCGAGGTAATATCCATGCCCAAAATAGTTTTAAAGCCGGTAAAACCATTGTTGCCGCCGAAACCGGTTTCATTACGGAAAAACAGTAGTGCAGCGGCAAAAGTCATGGCCTGGGTGATAATCGAGAAATACACACCCTTGATTTTGGAGCGGAAGGCAAAGAAGCCAAATACAAAGGCAATAATGCCCGGTACTAAAACGACCAGTGCAAGCGCCCACAGGAAATAATCAGTACCAACCCAGAACCACGGTAATTCGGTCCAGCTTAAGAAACGCATAAAGTCTGGCAAGCCATCGCCCGCGGATTGGCGCATCAGGTACATGCCAAACGCATAGCCGCCTAGAGCAAAGTACAGGCCATGGCCCAGACTTAAAATACCGGCATAGCCCCAGACCAGATCCAGAGCCAAAGCCACCAGCGCCAGACACATGATTTTGCCAATCAGGGTGACCCAATAAGCCGACAGATGCAGTGCCGAATCACTCGGCAACAGATGCAGCCACGGCAACAGCAGTAAAATCGCAAAACAGGCGGCAATGGCTGCCCCGCTATAGGGTTTATCGGAAAGTAAATGTGTGATCTTCATGCGCTTACTCCACAAAACGGCCTTTGATGGCAAACAGACCTTGTGGGCGTTTTTGAATAAACAAAATCACAAGAACCAGAAGAATAATTTTGGCCAGTACCGCGCCCATGCCAATTTCCAGCGCAGTCCCGCTAATGCCCAGACCCAGTGCTGCCAGTACCGCACCCCAGACCTGACCGACTCCACCGACTACCACCACCAAAAAGGCATCAATAATGTAGTTCTGCCCCAAATCCGGGCCAACGTTCCCGACCTGCGCCAAGGCACAACCGGCTAGTCCAGCCAGACCAGAACCCAGACCAAAAGCCATCATGTCGATGCGGCTGGAACGAATTCCAACGGCACGTGCCATCTGACGGTTTTGGGTTACAGCCCGCACAAACAGACCAAAACGGGTTTTATTGAGTAAATAGACCAGTAACAACAGCACGGCGATGGTAAAGACAATAATTGCGATACGGTTATACGGCAGCATCAGGCTTGGGCTAATGGAAATGCCGCCAGACAGCCAGGCAATATTGGACACCTCCACGTTTTGTGCGCCAAAGATCATCCGCACCAATTGCATTAAAATCAGACTCACCCCAAAGGTGGCCAGCAGGGTTTCCAGCTGACGGCCATAGAGCGGACGAATTACCGTGCGTTCAATCAGCATGCCAATTAAAGCGCTGACCAGAAAGGCTGCCGGAATCGCCACGATCAGGTACCAGTCCAGATAACTGCCAAAATGGCTTTTAAACAGGCTTTGCACCACATAGGTGGTATACGCGCCAATCATGATCAGCTCGCCATGCGCCATATTGATGACTCCGAGCAGACCATAGGTGATGGCCAGACCTAACGCCGCCAGCAGCAAAATACTGGCGGTACTGAGCCCTGAAAATAGATGCCCGGCCCATTCACTGGCCTGTAAGCGGGTCTGAATGGCGCTTTTGGCCTCCAGCAACACGGCTTTCAGTTCCGGATTCAGATTCGGCTGTTGCAGCTCCTGCTCCACCATGGCCAGTACATCCGGGCGGTTGGAATCGGCCAGTACCTGGGCGGCCTGAATTTTCACCAGCACATCTGGCTGCTGATAATCCAGCCGTGCTTTGAGCTGGGCCAGACGCGCCTTCACCTTATTATTCTGTTCCTGTAAATACAGGCGATTGATCTGCGCCAGCTGTAATTCAGACAGATTGCTTTCATAAATATCGACAGCTTCAAGGCGCTCAGCCGCATCTTCTGACTGCATTTTTGAATGCGCCAGCGCAAAGGTCAGCGCTTTCTGCAAGGTATTCACCAGCGTGACCTGCGCCAGATCACTTGGCCAGTCGCTAACCGGCTCCAGCGCCGGATAACGCAGCAAACGCTCATCCGATTCCAGAATATAGGTTTGGCCATTGGCGCCGCTATAGAGCTGCTGCTGTTCAACATATTGTGCAAGCTGATCCAGCTGTTCGAGGCTGCCGGACCACTGGTTCAGTAAGGCACGGCGGCTGGCGAAATCACCTTGCACAAATTGCTGGATGGCATCGGCCTGTGTCACAGCAACGGCCGTCTGTGTTTGCGGCTGTGGCTGTTCAGCCTGAGCCAGCTGTATCGATAAAACCTGGGCAAAAATCAGAAAAATAGCGGCGATATTCACGCGAATATTCATTTTATATCCCCCTATTGTGTGTCCTCTTTTTTATAAAAAGGCAGAGAAATCGAAAAAAAACCTGCTGCCGAAGCAGCAGGCGTGATGTCAAACTTACTTCGGAAGATAAGGACTCCAAGGTTCTGCCTGCAGGGTTTGCGGGGTTTTATAGACAATATCAAACTGGCCATCGGCACGGATTTGCCCGATCATGACCGGCTTATGCAAGTGATGGTTTGACGCATCCATTTTTAAGGTATAACCAGACGGTGCTTTAAATTCCTGACCAGCCATCGCTTCACGGACTTGATCCACCTCGGTAGTGCCGGCTTTTTCTACCGCCTGCTTCCACATATTGATGCCGACATAGGTCGCCTCCATCGGGTCATTGGTCACCAGCTTGTTGGCATTCGGCAGTTTATAATCGACTGCGTACTGCTTCATTTTATTGGTGAACTCGGTATTGACCGGATTTTTTACCGACATAAAGTAGTTCCATGACGCCAAGTGGCCAACCAGTGGCTTGGTATCAATACCGCGTAATTCTTCTTCACCCACCGAGAACGCCATCACCGGAATATCAGAGGCTTTGATGCCCTGATTGCCCAGTTCACGGTAGAACGGCACATTGGAATCACCATTAATGGTGGAGATGACCGCCGTCTTTTTCCCGGCCGAGAATTTTTTAATATTGCTGACAATGGTCTGATAGTTACTGTGCCCAAACGGGGTGTACTCTTCCATAATGTCGGCATCGGCAATGCCTTTTGATTTCAGGAAAGCGCGCAGAATCTGGTTAGTGGTCCGTGGATAGACATAATCCGTTCCCAGCAGCACAAAACGTTCGGCCTGACCGCCCTCTTCACTCATCAGATATTCCACTGCCGGAATCGCCTGCTGGTTAGGTGCTGCGCCGGTATAGAAAATATTTTTCGACTGTTCCTGACCTTCATATTGCACCGGATAGAACAGCAGACCATTCAGCTCTTCCACCACCGGCAGTACCGATTTACGCGATACTGAAGTCCATGCACCAAAAATGACCGCGACCTTATCCTGAGTAATCAGCTGGCGCGCCTGTTCAGCAAACAGTGGCCAGTCAGAGGCAGGATCGACCACCACCGGCTCCAGCTTTTTGCCCAGCACCCCGCCATTGGCATTAATTTCATTGATTGCCATTAGCGCGGTATCTTTCAGCGAGGTTTCTGAAATGGCCATGGTGCCGGACAAGGAATGCAGGATGCCGACTTTAATGGTTTCACCGGTGCTGGCCGCTGGCTGGGCTGTGCTGGCACTGTCGCTACTTTCGGTCGATTTTGAGCAGCCGCTGAGCACCACAACCCCGGCCATGCTGGCCACTAACATACTTTTTGAAAACAGATTGCGCTGGAACTTCATGAATTTCTCCACACTTATGCAGCACCTGAACACGGTGCCTGTTGTTCTATGACTGCAGCGGATAATTCAATTTCTATGCCAAACGCAAAAATGACAGGCAGATCTAGACGGGACAAGTAAGATTTAAATCATAAAAATTAGTTACTTATATTAATATGAAAAATGAAGCATAGCCCTTCAGCTACGCTGCACTGATCAGCACCACATACACCCAAGCAGAGTGCGCTCTAGAGTTTTTAGAGATATTGAAGGCTAAGGAGGCGCAAAAGTGAACAAAAAAAGTGCAACCCTATCCAGCCGGATTGCCTCATTTTGGAGAAAAAATCAGCGATATAAAAAAACCTGCACCAAGACGGGCAGGTTTTCTAAAATGATGAAATTTTAGGGTTTTAAACCACCAGATCAGCCAGATTGCCTTTTTGCTCTAGCCACTGCTTCCGGTCTGCGGAGCGTTTTTTGGCCAGCAGTTTATCCAGCAAACCGGCAGTGACATGAATATCATCCAGATCCAGTTGCACCAGACGGCGTGTATCCGGGTCCATGGTGGTTTCACGCAGCTGGCTGGCGTTCATTTCACCCAAGCCTTTAAAGCGGGTGATTTGCGGATTTTTGCTTTTGCATTTATTTAAAATGCCGTTGAGCTCATCTTCATCCAGTGCGTAATGTACATCTTTATTGTCATCAATCCGGAATAATGGCGGCATGGCCACAAATAAATGCCCTTCTTCTACCAAAGCCGGGAAATGTTTGACAAAAAGCGCACAGAGCAAGGTGGCAATATGCAGACCATCGGAGTCGGCATCGGCCAGAATACAGATTTTGCCATAACGCAGTTCAGACAAGTCATCTGAACCCGGATCAACCCCAATCGCAATGGCAATATCATGCACTTCCTGAGAGCCCAGCACCTCATCAGAAGACACTTCCCAGGTATTTAAAATTTTACCGCGAATCGGCATGATGGCCTGGAAATTCTTGTCACGTGCCTGCTTGGCCGAACCGCCCGCAGAATCCCCTTCGACAATAAACAGTTCCGATTCTTCACGGGTCAGACCGACACAGTCGGCCAGCTTGCCTGGCAGAGCCGGACCCGACACAATCTTTTTACGCTCGACTTTTTTGGCTGCTTTTAAACGGCGACCGGCCTTGGAGATGGCCATTTCTGCCAGTTGCAGCGCTATATCTGAATTCTGATGCAGCCATAAGGCAAAGGCATCTTTGGCAATATTCTGCACAATTCCGGACGCTTCACGGCTCGACAGACGCTCTTTGGTCTGACCGGAGAATTGTGGCTCCTGGAATTTTAGCGACAGGATATAGTTCACTCCATCCCAGACATCTTCGGCCGAGAGTTTCAAGTTACGCGGCAACAGGTTACGCAGCTCACAGAACTCGCGCATGGCATCGGTGATACCAGAACGCAAACCATTGACATGGGTACCGCCCTGCGCGGTCGGAATCAGGTTGACGTAAGATTCCTGAATGCTTTCACCGCCTTCAACATTCCAGCAAATCGCAAACTCTGCGCTGGCGCGTTCTGCATTGCCTGAAGAGACAAAGGCCGGCGCCGGAATAATCTCGCGGTCTTCCAGTTCATCCATTAAATAATCGACCAGGCCATTTTCAAACTGCCAGGTGATTTTTTCATCATTAATCTGGTCGATATAATTGATTTGCAGGCCAGCCGCCAAAACCGCTTTGGCTTTTAAATTATGTTTTAAGGCTTTTAAGGCAAATTTTGGCGAATCGAAATATTTGGCTTCCGGCCAGAAACGCACCAGCGTGCCTGACGCACGTTTTGGTGCTTTGCCTTCCAGCACTTCTAGTGGTCCAGTGGCTTCGCCCTGCTCAAAAGCCATTTTGTAGAGATTGCCCTGACGCTGTACATCCACTTCTACCCGGGTCGACAAGGCATTCACCACAGAAATCCCGACCCCGTGCAAACCACCAGAAAACTGGTAGTTATCGGTACTGAACTTGCCGCCGGCATGCAGCTTGGTCAAAATAATTTCAATTCCGCTCTGGCCATATTCCGGGTGAATATCCACCGGCATCCCACGGCCATTGTCTTCTACTGCCAGCGAGCCATCTTTATACACGGTCACGCTAACTTTGGTGGCATGTCCGGCCAGTGCCTCATCGACAGCATTATCAATCACTTCCTGCGCCAAATGGTTCGGACGCGAGGTGTCGGTATACATACCCGGACGGCGACGGACCGGATCGAGACCAGATAAAACTTCAAGAGATTGAGCCGTATATTGAGACACGTTGTACTGTTTCCTTATTTTAGGGAATCCGATAAAAACTGCAGCAGCATAGGTATTTTTAGCGCAAAGTTGTCCATCCCATGATTGCCGCGGGTTTCGGTCATGATCAGAGAGCTATGCTGGGCCTGGCTATAATAACGCTGTGCGTCACGATAATCCAAAACTTCATCGCCTTGCTGCAATAACACTAAAATTTTGTCTGCCTTTTCAACAAAAGGCACTGCCATCTGTTCCAGTTGCTGTAAATGTAGCCGCTCCAGCGTCCAGTGTTCATGCACTTTTAGCGGAATCTGTGCATCGCCGAACAGTTCCTGAAACAACTGCCATGGTCGCATAGCCGGATTAATCAGCACAGCCGGAACCGCATAGCGTGCGACCAGTTGTGTCGCATAGAAGCCACCCAGACTGCTGCCGACCAGCGCCACCTGATCCAGCTGCTCAATCAGTGCAGATAAGTGCTGCATCACCTCGTGTGGCGGCGCATTCAGATTGGGCAGATGCACCTGAAT
Source organism: Acinetobacter sp. YH12134 (assembly GCF_013418555.1). Classification (NCBI taxonomy): domain Bacteria; kingdom Pseudomonadati; phylum Pseudomonadota; class Gammaproteobacteria; order Moraxellales; family Moraxellaceae; genus Acinetobacter; species Acinetobacter sp. YH12134. Next base: position 112,265 of record NZ_VPBT01000004.1, read on the forward strand.
GTCACTCCGCTGTGCCAGCGCTTGCCGCAACAGCTGGCCTTTGGCAGAAAAGGGATTGCTCCTGAAACCATGCAAATAAATTAAATTCATTGTGCTAATCGGATGTTATCCATGTTCATTGTTGTATTTACTTTTTTGAGACTTTGATCACATTCATGTTTTAATTTGTATGTCACAAATAATTGTTAGACAAAAAAATTAAAACTGGGGCGTCATCCTCGCTATTGTAAAAGTTGTTCGGGATGAATGATATAAAATTAAGCTTAGAAATTTATACCGTGAAGCCAACGAAAAAGAAAGTAGCCGCGACACTATTGTTAGGGGGCAGTAGCACATGCCAAGTTTAACGCCATTGCATGAAACTTATTGTAAATGGGACACCACACCGCCCAGCCAGGCCGATTTACTGGAAGGTCTGGCGCAGCTGTTAAGTATGCCGGTGCATCAGGTGGTCAAAGAGCTGGTGCAGACCATTCAGCGTGAGGTCTTGCTGAGCCTGTTTGGCATGAGTGAACAGCACTCCCGAAAATTCCAGAATATGTCGCCCATTCGCAAGCTGTACAGCCTGTCCTTTGATACGCTGCAAAACTATAGCAACTACCTGCTGGCGCCCAGTCTGCGTCAGGTGATTGACCGTTTTCCACGTTTACATGACAAGCCGCTGACACCGTATATGCATGTGCTGGTCGGTATTTTAAATGGGGTGCTGGGTGATTATTTGCTGAATCAGCAAAATCCGCTGGCACTGCCAATGACCATTTATGACCACTACGGCAGTGTGCAAAAAGGCGAGCTGACCGGACAGGTGATTCTGTTTGTGCATGGCCTGTGTATGAATCATCTGGACTGGTCACATCAGCAATATGGCGGTATTGGCGAAAAACTGCTGGCACAGCGCCAGCGCAACACCATGCTGTATTTAAATTACAATACCGGACGGCGTATTTCCGCCAATGGTCACAGTCTGGCCAATACCCTGGAAGATCTGATTCAGCGCAATCCGAATATCACCAGCATCAGCCTGATTGGACATAGCATGGGCGGACTGGTGTCGCGCAGTGCCCTGTTTTATGGCAAACAGGATTTGCATGAGTGGATTCATATGGTCGATAACCTGGTCTGTCTGGGTTCGCCACACCATGGTGCAGCGCTGGAGCGTTTCGGCTTTCACTTGCAGGATAAACTGGGGCGTTTCCCGTTTATGAAAATTGTCGGGCATGTGGTGAATATCCGCAGTAACGGTATTCTGGATTTACGCTATGGCAGCGTGCGGGATGATGACTGGGAACACAATGAAGCGCGAATTGGTGAAATTGATGATAACCGTAAACCGGCGCCCTTCCCGTCCCATATCAATGCCTTTCTGGTGGCCGGCACCATTGAATATGAAAACAAGCGCAACCGCACCCGCAAAGTAATTGGCGATTATCTGGTCAGTGTCAAAAGTGCGCTGGGTGAACATCCGAACCCGCGTTTTCAGCTCAAACTGCCGGAATCGCATAAGGCGGTATTTTATGGTCTGAATCATATGGAAATTCAGTACCATTCCAGCGTCGCCGAGCAGATTGTGAAATGGTTTTATCCTGAAAATGATGACCGGGTCAATGAACAGGTACGTGAATATATTGTCAATTTAGAAAGTATTGAAGGCATTGCCCTGACTTAAAAATTGATGCGCTACAATTAAAACAGGAGGGTCATCGCCCTCCTGTTTGTTATTGATCTGGAGACAATATTATTTCTTTTTTACCGGCTTGGTTTTGGCCGCAGTATAGGGATAGGTACGGATTAACTGCCAGATACTAATAATCGTTAGCACAATAAAGAACACTAAAGACCAGACCGGCAAGGATTGACCCAGAAAAGTCCAGTCAATCACTGCACATTCGCCAGACCCAGACAACACCTGTTGCAGCACCGCTTTCATTGGCAAGGCATCGACCAGATAATCCAGTCCCGGACCACAGCTTGGTACCTGATCTGGCGGCAGGTTTTGCAGCCAGACATGCCGCGCGGCAACACCGGCCGACCATAAAATGCTTAAGCTGCCCAAAAAGGCATACAGCCGTTTAAACGCCCCTGAAAGCGGGTTATGGAGCAGCGCGATCAGGGAAATGATTCCCAGGCCAATCAGGCCGACACGCTGGAAAACACATAATGGACACGGCGCCAGACCTTGCACATGCTCAAGATACAGGGCGAAGGCCATCCCCACCACACTGGCACAAAACAAAACACCACTCACGAAGCGATAACTCCATTGCATGGTCAATCCTCTTTCTATTTTTATCGGTACTGAGTCAGGAACTGCTCAAAACTCAAGGTCTGTTCCTGCTCAAGTTGCTGTTGTTGTTGCAATGATTGCTGGGCCATTTCTTCAAAATAGGCCAGCGTTTCCGGGCTTAATACATGCGCCTGATAGACGTCAGCATGTTGCTGCGCCATATGGCTGCCAAAGTTCCAGGTGCCGCCCTGATGTAAGGTATCCTCAATCACCTGCGCCGATAGAGTCGCATCGACTTCATCAATCCGGCCGAGCATGGTCGCCAGACCCTGACTATATAGCGTGGTGGTATAGGCCTGATCCAGCAGTTCAGCCAAAGGCTGCATGGCCTGAACATGACTACGGCTCCAGTCTTCAATCAGATAGGACTGGCCATCTGCCAAAATGGTGGCATTTGGCGCACGGCCACGATTCACGACTTCGGCCTGATTGCGCTCAATAATGTCCTGTTCATCATCCAATAACGCCGGACTGTCTTTCAGCAGACAGTACAGTGCCAGCACTTCCAGGAAGCCGGCGGTGTGTTCATCAATCCCGATCGGGCTATACGGATTGACATCGACCGCGCGTAATTCGACATAGCCAACACCCCGATTGGCCAGCGCCTGCGATGGCGTTTCACCCGCCTGCGGCACCTGTTTTGGACGCACCAGACTGTAGTATTCGTTTTCAATTTGCAGCACGTGATCATTGATCTGAATCGGCTCACCCTGTGCATCATTCAGGCCCAAACGGCTAAATGGCTGATACGGGGTTTTGACGGCTTTTTGCAGACCCTCTAAATAACCACTCAGGTTGTTATAGTGAATCCCGAGCTGTTTTTGCGCCGAATTCTGATAACCAAAACGGCCCATGCGCAAGGCGGTGGCATACGGCAGGAACAGCGTGCCGCGTACCAGTGGCAGCAAATGATGTTCACGGCCGGTCATAAAACACTGACACACCGATGGACTGGCACCGACCACCAGCATCACCAGTGGAGTCAGGCGAATAAAATTACGGATTAAACCGAAATAGCGATGGCTGCGATAATCCTGCAGGCTCAGATTTTTGAGTGCCTCATCGCTTTCTTGCTGTTGTAGCGCTTCAAATAAAGCATCCGGGAAAGACAGATTATAATGTACCCCGGAAATGGTCTGCATCCGGCGTCCATAGCGTACCCCCAAACCATGACGGTATAAGGTCTTGAAACGGCCAATATTGGAGCTGCCATATTGCGCCAGCGGAATGCGTTCTTCGGCATCATCCAGCATACACGGCATTGACAGTGGCCAGAGTTTTTCTTCATGTTCCAGCTGACGGTGCACCACGGCATGAATATCGCTTAAATAATTCAGTGCACCAGGAATACTGTCCTGCGGCGGAGTAATAAACTCCATTAATGCTTCGGAATAATCGGTGGTGATATGCGGATGAGTCAGTGCCGAACCCAAGCCCTGCGGATGGGCTGCCTGAGAGAGAAATCCATTGCTTTGCATACGCAGGCTTTCACGCTCAATACCGCGCAACATGCCGCGCAGTAGCGAAGAATCCACCCAAGTCGTTAAAGTATCTTGAGAGGTCGATTCGGGTTGACTCATTACAATCTCGCTTATCGCAAAAAACTACTAAAGAAAATCATCGGTTTATATCAGTATAACGCGATTTAGTGCCGGCACATTACATCCTGTATAGTTTTCAAACAAACCCACAACTTTATTTTTGGCAATTTTTTATCACAAAGTTGCTCTATAAGACATGTGAAATTTGTGATTTTATTATCCTATACCGCAGCGACTTCATAAAACATATGAATTATCAAGATATTTTGGATTTCTGGTTTGATGCAGCCCACCGCCCGCAGTGGTTTGCCAAAAGTGATGACTTTGACCGGCTGATTGCGGAGCGCTTTCAGGCCACGCATACGGCGGCCAGTCAGGCCGAGCTGTGGTCGTGGCGCAGCAGTGCCGAAGGACGGCTGGCCGAAATCATTGTACTGGATCAGTTTTCACGTAATTTATACCGCAATTCTCCGCGTGCATTTTCGCAGGATGCACTGGCGCTGGCTTTGGCTCAGGAAGCCATCAGCCTGAAACTGGATCAGCAGCTGAGTCCGGAGCAGCGCAGTTTTTTATACATGCCATTTATGCACAGTGAATCGCAGATAATCCATGAATTTGCCCTGAAACTGTTTCAACGGCTGGGCAACCCTGAAAATCTGGATTTTGAAAAGCAACATAAAGTTATTATTGAGCGCTTTGGCCGTTATCCACATCGCAATCAAATATTGGGACGCCAATCAAGCGCAGAAGAATTGGAGTTCCTGACCCAACCGAACAGCAGTTTTTAATTAAAACGCGGTTCATTCTCCCCTTGCAGTATCTTCACAGGAGAACAGCATGAAACATCTAATTCTTGGTTTAGGCCTCGGGCTCAGTCTGCTGCTGGGCGGCTGTGCCACCACACCATCCAAGCCGCTGACCTTTGACCAGCTGGGTCAATATTCGGTGACGCCGCTGAACAGCCAGACCTATCGCATCAGTTTTCAGGCCCGTCCCAACATGAGCTTTGGCACCGCCGAAGAAATTACCCTGGTCAAAGCTGCGCAAACCACGCTGCAACAGGGCCATACCTTCTTTAAAGTGCTGGATGATCCAAGTAACCGCAGCCAGCAGCCACCGCGTCAGGCTGTGGTCTATCCGGCACCGAGCTTTTATCCTTATGGCTATTATCGTCGCCATCCGGCTTTCTGGCCTGACCCATTTTATGACTACCCGCAGGTCATTAATGTTGACCCGATTCAGGTTTCCTATACGATTCAATGTTATAAAGATCAAAAAAGCGCCCCAAGTGATGCCTTTGATGCTCGCCTGATCTTGCAGTCACTGGGTGGAAAATACGGGCTCAGTCCAGGCGGTCAGGTGTTACAGCCACCGGTAGCCACTTCAAACTAGGGAAACATGCATGCAGACAGCGCCAGCACCGACTTCTCCAAACCTGCAACGCAGCAAGCGTTTTGCCACCATGGCCCTGATCACGGCCGTGCTGGCCTGGATCTGTTTAATGGTGCTGGCCAAACTGCTGCCCGACTATATCTGGCTGATTCATATTCTGATGCTGTCGGCTGAAGCTGGCGTGGTCGGCGGGCTGGCTGACTGGTATGCGATTACTGTGCTGTTTCGTAATCCCTTTGGCCGGCTGCCCATTCCCAAGTTTCTGCGGGACCATACTGAAATTATTCCGCGCAACAAAGACCGTATTGCCGAATCGATGGGACGTTTTGTTCAGGAAAATTTCCTGTCACCGCAAATTGTACAGCGCAGCCTGCACAATACCGATGTATCGCTGGCCGTGGGTAAATGGCTGGCCAATCCACAGAACAACCAGCAGGTCAGCCAGCTAATTCAACAGACCGTACCGAAGATTTTTGAATTTGTCGGGCAGGAACAGATTGGCCGCTTTATCCAGAACAACAGCGTGCAATGGGTCAAAAATACTGACATTAATTATCTGGCCAGTGAAATGCTGCGCGCAGTGCTGGAAAATGATTTCCATCAGGATGTGCTGCAACGCGGGCTGGATCTGGCGCATGACTGGATGCTGCAACATCCGGAAGAAACCCGCGAGCTGACCCGCACCCTGTTTAAAGAACTGGGCGTGTGGCGTCTGGCCAGAGGTGCCAGCTGGATTGGTATTGATGTACAGCAGCGCACCATCGACTCTTTACTGGAACGGGTCGATTCGATGCTGGCCGATCCCGATCATCCGTGGCGACAAAAAGTGGAAGATATGGCGCATCAGCTGATGCAACAGCTGGCCGATCAGGACAGTGCCGCCAGCCAACGCCTGAACCAGACCAAAAATGCCTTGCTGGACAGTCCGCAAGTGCTGAATTTTATTAGTGGTGCAGTGGTGATTTTGTGTGATGCAATCCGGGCAGATCTGGAAAAACCCGATTCCGGTATTGCGGAAAACCTGCGCGTGGCCATTCAGCAGGTCGGTGAGAACATTATCAGTAACGGCGCCGTACGCCAGTTGCTGAATGACAAAATGAGCGGCATCGCCGTCAATCTCTCTGACCAGTACAGTGAAAAAGTGATCCGTTTTATTAGTGAGCGGATTCATGAATGGGATTCACGCCAGATGATTGGCAAAATTGAAAACGAAGTCGGCGGCGACCTGCATATGATCCGGGTCAATGGCGTGGTGGTGGGGGCCTTTATTGGTCTGGCACTGGGGATTATCCGGGCGCTGGTCGAATTGATTTAATTCAGTTTTTTTCGCCCACTGCTTCAATTGCTGGCGGATGGCGGCTTATCATGCGATGTGTATACACAATAACGGTAGTCAATGGTCATGCTTGAACTTCAATCTAAACTTCCTGCGCTTGGCGTGACCATTTTTAGTGTCATGACCACCCTGGCTCAGCGCCTGAATGCCCTGAATGTGTCACAGGGTTTCCCCGATTTTCCGGCCCCACCGGCCCTGCTGGAGGCCCTGTGTCAGGCGACATTAGAGGGCCAGAACCAGTATCCACCCGGTGATGGACTGTTATTGCTCAGAGAACAGCTGGCTGTGCAAAAGCAGCAACAGACTGGTCGTTCGTTTGATCCTCACACCGAAATTAGCATTACCGCCGGCGCGACTATTGCCATTTTCTGTGCCATTCAGGCGGTGGTGCAGGCCGGGGATGAAGTCATTATTTTTGATCCCAGCTATGACAGTTATGCACCCACCGTGCAACTGGCCGGCGGGAAAGCTATCCATCTGGCCTTGCAGCCGCCCCATTTTCAGGTCGACTGGAATCAGGTCAAAGATGCCATTCATGATCGTACCCGCATGATCATCGTCAATACCCCGCATAACCCGAGCGGTACGCTGTGGTCAGCCGAGGACTGGCAGACCCTGATTGAGCTGATTCAGGATCGCAATATTGTCGTACTGTCCGATGAGGTCTATGAACATCTGGTCTATGACGGCCAGCAGCATTATTCAGCGCTTGATTTTCCGGCCCTGCACGAGCGCAGTTTTGTGATTGGTTCTTTTGGTAAAACTTTTCATGTCACCGGCTGGAAAACCGGTTATTGCATGGCTTCACCGGCTTTGATGCAGTTGTTCCGGCAGGTTTATCAGTTTGCCAATTTCTGTGGTGTGACCCCGGTGCAAGTCGCGCTGGCACAATTTATGCAACAGCATCCGGAACATATTGCTGAACTGGCCGCGTTCTATCAGGCCAAACGCGACCGCTTTCAGGCCGGTATCCAGCACTCCCGTTTTCAGTGGATTCCCGCGCAAGGCACCTATTTCCAGAATCTGGACTATCGCGCCATCCGCCCGGATTTAAACGATCTGCAGATGTGCCAGTATCTGGCCGAGCAGCACAAGATTGTGGCGATTCCGATTTCTGCTTTTTATCAGACCCCACCGGATGATTTACGCCTGATTCGGGTCTGTTTTGCCAAAAAAGATGAAACGCTGGATCGGGCCGCAGAAATTTTCTCGGCCTGTTAACACGAGTACGTAAGATCAGCTAAGTTACGCAATTGCTAAGGCTTTTTGCTACAGGCTCATGCTAGGGTAAAGCCATTCATGCACACGATCATAAACCGGTTACAGGATTGCTCATGCCGCAGCATCAACCTTTGGTGAATCAACACAAGCTCTGGAAAACCTTCCTGATTTTCCTGCTGCCGCTGATTGCCACCAATATTCTGCAAAACCTGTCTGGCACCATCAACACCGTCTTTGTTGGCCAGATGATGGGTGTCGATGCCATTGCAGCAGTGGCGGTATTTTTCCCGATTCTGTTCTGTTTGATGGCTTTTGTGATCGGGCTTTCCGCGGGTTCAACCGTGCTGGTTGGCCAAGCCTGGGGCGCGCAGAATATTGAAAAAGTGCGTTGTGTGGTCGGCTCGACCCTGTTTATGACCCTTATTGGCGGTACCATCATTGCAATTTTAGGCGTGATTTTCGCCAAATCCATTCTGCTAGCCTTAGGTACCGATCCGCAGGTGATGCATCTGTCGTTGCCCTATGTGCAATGGATGCTGGCCGGCAGTCCGCTGCTGTTTGTCTATATTATTTACACCTCTATTTTACGCGGCGTGGGCGACAGTATTACCCCCCTAATTGCCTTAGGCATGACCAGCCTGATCGGGCTGTTTATTACCCCGGTGCTGATTGCCGGCTATTTTGGTTTTCCACGTCTGGGGATTATTGCTCCGGCCATTGCAACCATTATTGGTTATCTGGCGGTGCTGATTTTTCTGGCGGTGTATCTGAACAAGAAAAACCATCCGCTGCGACCGGATTGGCAATTGCTGAAAAATATTCGCCATCAACCGATCTTGAGCAAGATTATTTTACGTCTGGGCATTCCGACCGGCATTCAGATGGTGACCACGTCGGTAGCGGGTCTGGTGATTGTTGGGCTGGTCAACCGTTATGGCGCTGAAGCCACAGCGGCCTATGGTGCGGTGAATCAGGTGCTGAACTATATTCAGTTCCCGGCGCTGTCGATTGCCATTGCTGCGTCTATTTTTGGTGCACAGGCGATTGGGGCCGGCAAATCCGATTTACTGGCCAAAGTCACACGTACTGCTTTGGGTATGAACCTGATGATTACCGGGATGCTGGTGGTACTGGCCTATTTATTCTCGAAATATTTAATGGCGCTGTTTATTACCGACCCGCAGGTGGTCGAGCTGGGCCAGCAGCTGCTGTTTATTGTGCTGTGGTCAATTTTGTTCTTTGGGGCCAGTGCCATTTTCGCTTCGATTATGCGCGCCAGCGGGACTGTCACGGTGCCAATGATTATTAATGTGCTGGCAATTTTGCTGATTGAAGTGCCGTGTGCCTATCTGTTTAGTCAGTGCTGGGGATTACAAGGCATCTGGTATGCCTATGCGCTGGCCTTTGTCAGTCTGTGTATTTTACAGGGTCTGTATTATCAGTTTGTCTGGAAGAAAAAGACCATTGAGGTGTTGATTTGAGGGCAGGAGATAGCGCCTGATTAATTTCCTGAATCACCGCTTGCGCTAATTGCGAAGATAATTGAATACCCTGAATCTCAGCGCCAATACGGCCATTAATCGGTTTGACCTGAATATGTTGATAGTCATAGCTCATATTAAATTTCCTTCATTTCTCTTTTGATGTTTTTAAAGGTTTCCACTCGGGATGAGCTGATGATGTCAAAACGACTTATTCAAATCTGTCAAAAACTTGACAGTTTTATTCTGAATTTCAGATAAATAAAAAATGAAATATGCTGAACAGCCACAAAAAAGCCCGCTTAACGCAGGCTTCTTTAAAATACAGTTTATTTACGGCCTTTGCCCAGCTGGGTCGCCACCGCCATCACCCGCTGATAGCCACTAGGGACAATCCGCTGAATTAAATCAATGGCTTTGGCATCATTGCCAATCAATAAACGGCGTTTATCTTTTAAAACCGCATCCAGAATATCGCGTGCCGCATGCTCTGCCGGATAACGCAATAATTTATTGAAGGAGCGTATCGACTTTTCTGAATTCATGCCCAGACTGCTCAGACTGTCATTCATTTTCGCGGCGTTGGCAATATTGGTCCGAATCCCGCCCGGATGCACACACAGCGCACTCACGCCACAGTTCTGGATATCCAGTTCCTGACGTAACGACTCGGTATAACCACGTACCGCAAATTTGGTCGCGTTATAGGCCGATTGGGTCGGCTGCGCAGTAATCCCGAACAGGCTGGAAATATTGACAATATGGCCATCACCAGTCTGTTTGATATACGGCAAAAATTCTTTGGTGCCATGCACCACGCCCCAGAAATTAATCCCGACAATCCACTCCAGGTCTTCGTAAGAGGCGCCTTCAACGGTCGATCCTAAGGCCACCCCGGCATTGTTAAAAATCATATTGACTGAGCCATGATCCTGCACGGTCTGTTCAGCCCAGTGCTTCATGGCCGCCCGATCTGCCACATCCACCTGCGCCGTGGTCACTCGCACGTTATAATCACTCAGCAAGGCTTTGGTTTTAGCCAAACCTTCTTCATTGACATCACTTAAAGACAAATGACAGCCCTGCTGGGCCAATAAGACGGCCAGCTGCTGGCCAATGCCTGAACCTGCTCCGGTAATCGCCGCGACTTTATTTTTAAAATTTTTCATTCCGCTTCCTTTTTATGGATGGTCTGGCTGCGTCCCTCAGGCACGGCAGCGCACTTCAATTTCACCACTCAAATATAATTTTGACAATAATCATTGTCAACGCAAAAGCCCGCAGATTTCTGTCTGCTGCGTTCAAATCTGAATGCCAAACTTCGCACTTAGCGCAAAATCTTGTTAATCTATAGCAATATAGGATGTGAACTGGCCTTTTTACTATGACCGAAGCACAACACCCCGCTCCCCCAAATGCGCAGAATACCCAAAATAAAGAGCGCCAATTTAAAGGATTATCGCTGAGCGAGCGCAAACAGCTACGCCGGGAAAAACTGATTGAAGCCGGCCTGCACGCCTATGGCACGCATGGTTTTTTTGCGGTCACGGTGAAAGATATTTGTACCGAGGCCAAACTCACCGAGCGCTATTTCTACGAATCCTTCAAAAAAAGTGAAGACCTGTTCCAGACCATTTTTTTACAGCTGATTGATGCACTGCAACACAATGTGATGCAGGCCATCATGCAGGCCTCGACCAATCCGCAAAAAATGATTGAAGCCGGTTTAACTGCCCTGCTGACTACGCTCAAAGACAACCCGCAGATGGCTCGGATTATTTATATTGATGCCATGCTGGTACAGGAACTGCACAACCAGGCCACCATTCAGGAAAGCATGGCGCGCTTTGACCGCATGATTCAGGCCTTTGTCATGCTAATGATGCCAAACCTGCAGCATTCAGAACGCGAACTGTCATTAATTGCCAGCGGCCTGAACGGTTATGTCACCCAAATTGCCATCCGCTGGGTCATGAGCGGCTTTAAGCAGTCAATGGATGAAGTGCTCAGCGCCTGTAGCGTGGTGTTCATTTCCCTGCTCGAACATTTTTCCGAAGCGGAGCCAGAAAGTAGCAAAAAAGCCTGAATCCCTGTCATCAAACTGCAAGAAAAATTAAATATTTGAATCTTTTATTTAAATTTTTTTAAATGAATTCCGGATTCAGCCCATTCTGTACAAAAAATTGTCACAAAACATTGCGAAAATAGCGCTGTCTGCCCTTTCTGCAATGATACTGTCATAATTAATCTTTGTAATAAGCCTGTCATAAATATAAACGGTTCACCGTTCACTTATAGGGTATTGCGTTGTGAAAGATGACTACATTTTAATTGTCGATGATGAACTTCCAATCCGAGAGATGATCCATACCTCATTGGATATGGCCGGCTTTCATTGCTTACAGGCCGAAGATGCCAAACAGGCGCATCAGATGATCGTCGATCAACGCCCGGCACTGATTTTGCTGGACTGGATGATGCCTGGCGGTGTCAGCGGTGTTGATTTATGTCGTCGTTTAAAACGTGATGAAAACCTGGCGGAAATTCCGGTGATCATGCTGACTGCACGCGGTGAAGAAGACCACAAGGTTCAGGGTCTGGATGCCGGTGCCGACGACTACATGACCAAACCGTTTTCTACCCGTGAGCTGGTATCACGCATCAAAGCCGTACTGCGCCGTGCCAATGCCCTGAATGGTGAAAAAACCATTGATGCCAACGGCCTGATTCTAGATCCGGTCAGCCAGCGCGTCAGCTTTGGCGACAACATTCTGGACATGGGTCCAACCGAATATCGTCTTTTGGCCTTCTTTATGACGCATCCGGAACGTGCCTATACCCGTGCACAACTACTTGACCAGGTCTGGGGTGGCAACGTATATATTGAGGATCGTACCATTGATGTGCATATTCGTCGTTTACGCAAGGTGCTGGAGCCATTTGGCGCAGACCGCTTTGTACAAACGGTTCGTGGCACTGGATACCGTTTCTCAACCCGTGCGGATGTCGCCTTAGGTTAATCGCTTTTTATGTATGAACCATACCCTGTCCCCGAACTGGCCCGTGACCACAAGAATGTCCGTTACAGCAGTTTGTGGACTTTTGCCAAACAAGATCTCCGTTTACTGATCTTTTTTTTAGTAATTGCAGGTTTTATTGGTCTCGGGATCGAACAGTTCTGGATCTGTATTTTTATTGGCTTTCTGGCGTTTTTCGCCACCCAAATGCGCTCCCTCTATCTGGTCAATGACTGGATTGCCAACCGTCCCTATGATGTTCCCCCCAATTTGCATGGCATTTGGGGGGCTTTATTATTTAATGTCTACCGCTCGCAGCGTCAGGAACGTATTGTCCAGGCCGAAATGGTCGGGCTGATTGACCGCGCTCAGTCGTCACTAGTGGCCCTGGCCGAAGCGGTAGTGCTGATTGATGATAACCATCAGATCGAATGGTGGAACCCGGCAGCAGAGCGCCTGCTCGGCATTCAGCCACTGGATCGTGGTCGCAATATTTTAACCATTTTGCGCCAACCGGCATTTATTGAATATTTTCATCATATTGATCAGGCACCAGATGGCTTGAAAATCAAATCGACCGTGCTGGATGAACACTATGTGCAGGTCAAAATGACCCGCTTTGGTGGCGAAAGCCGCCTGCTGGTGGCACATGACATGACCCGGATGCACAATCTGGAACAGATGCGCAAAGACTTTGTCGACAATATCTCGCACGAATTACGCACCCCGCTGACCGTACTGAGTGGCTATATTGAAACCTTTACCGACCAGGAAGACATGAATCCGCGCTGGAAACGTGCCTTTGAACAGATGCAGTCGCAAACCCGGCGTATGAATGCGCTGGTCAATGACCTGCTGCTGCTGTCGCGTCTGGAAAATGAAAAGACCATTGCTAAAAACCAGATTATTGACATGCCAAGTCTGATGAACCAGCTGTTTGATGATGCGCATGCCTACAATATTGATTATGGCCATACCCTGAATCTGGATATCGACAGTCATTGCGACCTGATTGGCTCCGATATGGAACTGGCCAGTGCCTTTAGCAATTTAATTACCAACGCCATCAAATACACCCCGAAAGGCGGCACCATTACCATTGGCTGGCATGATGATGGCGAGCATGGCTATTTTAGCGTGCAGGACACCGGCATCGGCATTGATCCGAAACACCTGCCGCGTCTAACCGAACGTTTTTATCGGGTAGATAGCGCGCGTAGCCGTCAGACCGGCGGTACCGGTTTAGGGCTGGCCATCGTCAAGCATGTCTTGATGCAGCACAATGCCCATTTAGAAGTCGAGTCCAAAGAAAATAGCGGCTCAACCTTTAAGGCCGTCTTTCCCAAAGAACGGCTGTATAGCCTTTAAACCGAATACCCATAAAAATGCCCGGATTAATCCGGGCATTTTTCATTTCAATACAAACAGCTTAGAGGCGATGACCCATGGCTTTGCCCATTTCCACCAGAGAATTGGCCTGATACTGCGCATCCCACTGCATTTTATCCTGTTCAAATAAAATCACTGCGGTAGAACCGAGATAGAAACGGCCTAATTCGGCGCCTTTTTCCAGGAACAGGTCATGCTGGTTCAGCTCCAAACGGCCCGATGGTTTGACCTTGCCGGTGGCAACCGTTTCAATACCGGCCACAATCATGGCACCCACCAGCACCACCGCCATCCGGCCCATCTCGGTATCAAACAGGCAGACCATGCGTTCATTACGGGCAAACAGTCCCGGAATATGTTCTGCCGTGGTCTGGTTCACTGAAAACAGCTCGCCCGGTACATACAGAGTTTCAGTTAAGGTACCGGCAAATGGCATATGCACCCGGTGATAATCCCGCGGTGATAAATACACGGTGGCAAACTGACCATTTTTAAATGGCTCGGCCAGCTGCGGATCGGCAATCAGGTTTTCAACCGTAAAGTTCTGGCCTTTGGCCTGAAAAATTGCACCATCTTCAATTTTACCCAGCTGGGAAATCGCGCCATCAGCCGGAGAAACAATGCTGTTCGGATCGGCATCGACCACACGCACCCCATCTTTTAAGGCACGGGTAAAGAATTCATTAAAGGATTTGAATTTCAGGGCATTGCCTTGCTCGGCAATCGACATATCAATTCCGTACTGCATTTTAAATGCCTGAATTACTGCGTTTTTCACCATCGGGTGTTCACTGGCAGCAATTTTACCCACCACACGAGACAACTGGTGCTGGGGTACCACGCGCTGGGCCTGAATAAATAATTGTTTTTTTAAACGAGATGTGAGGCTCAAGACGGCAACTCTCCGGTAATGATAGGACTGTCGAGGCGATTGCCCCATTCACTCCACGCACCTGCATACGCCCGGATTGGCCAACCCAGTAAACGTCCCAGAATATAGGCCAGACCGGAACGATGATGAGACTGGCAGTACACCACCACCGGTTGGCTTAAATCAAAGCCAAGTTGTTCCAGACGTTGCTGCGTGCGTTCTAGCGGATGCAATTTTAAATGATTTTCGCGGTCAAGGGCAGTACTCCACTCGAAATGTCGGGCGCCCGGCATGTGACCGCCGCGTCGCGCCGCCAGTCGCTGTCCGCTATATTCTTCTGCAGTGCGGCAATCCCAGAGTTGCAGTTCAGCACTTTGTACCTGCTCTAATAACGCATCATATTGAATTTGATACTGATCATTCAGCTGTACCGGCACCAAATGCTCAACCGGCGCAAAGCTCGGCAGCTCCGACGAGGTCGGCAGACCGGCCGCCAGCCAGGCATGAATCCCGCCATTGAGCAGGCTAGTGTTTTCAAAACCTAAACAATGTAAATTCCACAGCAAACGCCCGGCCCAGGCTCCGCCTTCATCGTCATAGGCCACCACATGATGCTCAGGGGAAATATTTAAATAGCGGATCAGTTCTTCCAGGCCGTCCTGCTCCGGCAATAAACCCGAAGCATACTCTTCCTGACGCAGCAATAGTTTTGGCTTTACATGTAGCGCATGTGGAATATGCAGCTGTTCATAGACCGAGTTGCGGCTTAAATCGACAATACGTAATTTTTCACTGCCTAAATAGGGCACCAGGTCTTCGGCTTCAATCAACAGACCGAAATTGATCGTGGCATCATTCATCGTGGTTGTATGTTTTATCACTATCCTTGTCCCTGATGTTAGCACAAGTCATTTTTAGGATTATCCTGAATTTCTGCATTCCTTGCGCAGAAAAATGGATAGAGGTCAACCCGCCATCAGGGAGAGGACGAGGTCCAGCCTTTGTACTGGACCTGGCCTGTATTTTTGCTTATTCCTGAATATCAAACACCTGACGCAAATAAGCGAGGAAGGTGTCGTTGTCGGTCATGGTTTTGCCCGGACTGTCGGAAATTTTGGCCACCGACTGACGGTTACATTCCACCAGCTTTAACACAATATTCAGCGGAGTTTGTCCCATATCATTGGTTAGGTTGGTGCCAATCCCGAAACTGACCTGAAAGCGGTCTTTAAAGTAGTTGTGTAGCGCCCAGGCTTTTTCCAAGGTCAGGCCATCACTAAAGGTCAGCATCTTGGTTTTGCTGTCAATTTTCAGCTTTTTATAATGGGCATAGGCTTTGTCGCCCCAGCTATACGGGTCACCACTGTCATGGCGCAGGCCATCAAACAGTTTGGCAAAATACAGGTCAAAATCACGCAGGAAGGCATCCATCCCGACCACATCGGTCAGGGCAATCCCCAAGTCACCCCGATATTCCTGTACCCAGGTTTCCAGCGCCGCTTTCTGGAAGTCACGTAAACGCACATCCAGCGCCTGAAAGGCCTGTAAAAATTCATGCGCCATGGTGCCAATTGGAGTAATGCCAAGCTGTTTGGCCAGCAGCACATTGCTGGTGCCGCGGAATACACCCGGCGCGGCGGCATTAATCTGCTGCACCACATGCTTTTGCCAGGCAAAGCTGTAACGGCGGCGTGTACCAAAATCCGAAACCAGAAATGGCGGATCTTCCGGATTCTGCTCGGCGGCATATTGCTGCACCAAGGCCACTTTGGCCTGTAGACGGCGTTCACCTTCGGCCAGCACCTCGTCACTGCGAATACGGCTGAAATACAGCTCATTGACAATGGCCAGCACAAAAATCTCGAACATCATGGCCTGAACCATCGGGCCTTCTATCACAATATCCAGACGCCCTTCACTGTCGATGCCGGCACGAATAAAACGGCGCTTGAGCTGGAACAGTTCCAGATAATCGACAAAGTCGCTTTTGATAAAGCGTAAACTGCGCAAATACTGCAGTTCATCTTCGCTAAATTTCAGGCGGCACAAATGATCCAGCTGTGCATTTAAATCATCCAGAATATCCGCCAGTGGATAGACCGTATCTTCCAGATTACGGCAGCGGAAATGATAGACACTGTGGGTTTGCGGGAATTTATGTAAGACCACCTGTAGCATGGTAAATTTGTACAAGTCGGTATCAAGCAAAGAGTGGATGATTGGTGCCATAAGAGTTCGTTTTTGCTGTACTCCTTGCATTAAAGCATAATTTTTACAGCGATATTTAACCTTTTGTATCGACCATTGGGTAAGAACCTGGCGCTCGGCTAGTCCTCACTCAGCTTCTGAAATTGCTGCTGTTGGCCAAATACCCGGGCAAATTCTTCGGCAGTCAGCTGGCCGGTCTGGACCGCGTGAGCATCACAATCGACCTGACGTAACTGCCGGGCAATACCCCACTCGGCTTTTACAATGGCTGCCATTAGCGCGGTATGACCTTTCTGGTCACGTGCACAGCGGTCGGCGCCATAGGCCAGCAAGGTGCTGACAATTGGCTGATGGCCATAATACGTCGCCATCATTAATGGCGTAAAACCGGCCGAATTACGGACATCGACCGGAAAACCGTGCTGTAAAAATTCCTGAATCACGTCATGCTGGCCACTGCGGGCAGCCGCAAAAAACAGATCAATCAGCTCTTGTGCGGCAGATGATGCTACGGTTTGGCTTGTGGCCGAGAATGAATCTGCTTGTGCCCAGGCTGGTGCTGCGCCTACTCCCAGGCTGAACAGTCCGGCACAGAGCATGGTGAAAATACGCATCTTGCTGCTCCTGTCTGAATCGGCAAAATAAAGAGGTGCCTGTAAAACTCCCCCTAGGGTGCAGGAAAGGTTTGGAGTTTTACAGGACTTTTCGGAGGTGATGCGCTATACCCTAGTCACCAGTTCCTCAAGACCAATCGAGATTAGTCTTTTAATTTTGCAGCTTTAGCTTTAACCGTCGCCAGGTTACCGTTCACCGCTTTGGTCATACGGGTACCGTAGTCTGCATCTGCCTTGTAGAAATAAGACAACATGATGTGCTTGGTTTCTGAATCTTTCACTGCACCTAAGTCAGCAGCCAAGTTCATGATCAGGTCATCTTTCTCTTTAGCTGTGTATGAACGGTACAGCTCACCTGCCTGCTTGAAGTTCTGCTCTTTCACGCCAATTTGCTGTACATGACCAGATAATGGTGTTTGTACCGCACGTGCTTTTTCAGTGGCAGCTTTTGGCTCTTTACGGCTTGGCTCATAGTTCACATCTGAGTCACGCTCAGATACATTCATGTAGCCATCCTGGTTATTGTTGTTCACATTTACCACTGGACGGTTGACTGGAATCTGCTGATGATTTGCACCCAGACGGTACATTTGTGTATCTGAATAAGAGAAGATACGGCCTTGTAACAGACGGTCTTCTGATGGCTCGATACCTGGAACCAGGTTACCTGGCGCAAATGCTGACTGTTCAGTTTCATTGAAGAAGTTCTTCGGCATACGGTTCAGGGTCAAGGTACCGACTTTAGTTTCTGGAACCAGCTCAGTTGGCCAGATTTTAGTTGGATCTAGCGGATCGAAATCAAACTTGCCCAGGTCTTTAGGATCAAGCACCTGAATATACAGATCCCATTTCGGGAAGTTACCTGCATAGATGTTGTTATAAAGATCATTGGTCAAATGGTTGAAATCTTTACCTTGCTGCTCAGCCGCTTCTTTCACGTTCAAGCCCTTCACGCCTTGTTTAGAACGGAAGTTGAATTTCACGTACTTGTATTCGCCTTTGTCGTTATACAGTTTGTAAGCGTGAACCCCAAAACCGTCCTGTTCGCGGTAGCTGGTTGGAACACCTTGCTTGCCGTATACATAGGTCAGCATGTTGGTTGCCCATGGCTGGCTCGACAAGAAATCAAACACACGGTTGGCATCTTGTACGTTAGTCACCGGGCTTGGCTTCATGGCATGAATGAAGTCTGGGAATTTGATCGCATCACGGATAAAGAAGACCGGTGTCTGGTTACCGACCAAGTCCCAGTTACCTTCTTGTGTGTAGAACTTCACTGCGAAACCATGTGGGTCACGTAGGGTCTCTGGTGAGCCTTTACCATGAATTACGGTAG
Source organism: Acinetobacter sp. YH12134 (assembly GCF_013418555.1). Taxonomy (NCBI): domain Bacteria; kingdom Pseudomonadati; phylum Pseudomonadota; class Gammaproteobacteria; order Moraxellales; family Moraxellaceae; genus Acinetobacter; species Acinetobacter sp. YH12134. The sequence continues at coordinate 130,955 of NZ_VPBT01000004.1, forward strand.
AGAAACGTAGGAAAACTGGAGTTTTAGTACCGGCTTTGAACAATGAAGCAAGGGTCAGATCAGATAGGTCTTTGGTTGCAACGAATTCACCATAGGCACCCGTACCACGCGCATGTACCACACGCTCAGGAATACGCTCACGACCAAAACGTTGTAATTTTTGAACTAATTGTACATCTTGAAGTAAAACGGAACCATTTGGACCAGCAGTGATCGAGTTCTGGTTATCCCCCACTGGCGCGCCGTTATCTTTAGTTAATGGGGCAGCTTGTGCGGCTGTGACAGTTGCAAGCATTGCAACCAGTAATGAACGCTTAAACATTTCTAAATCTCTCAATTTATTACCTTTCCTGCATGGGCTAAGATACTCGAGAGTAAAAAATAGATAAAACTGATAATTTTTATAAATTCAATCGTGTTTTTAGATTATTTAAAATATTATCAAATATAGTCAATAGATTAGAATACATTTTAAGCAGAGCTAATCTGCAGACTTGCTGCGGTTCTTGTACAATGCACATAATTTTCAGTTTTTGAGTCAAATATGCGCGCATTATTACAGCGAGTGCTAGAAGCCAAAGTCGTTGTTGAGGGTGAAACAACCGGAGAAATTCAGCACGGTATTCTGGTTTTTTTAGGTTTGGGCAAAGACGATAATCTGGACAAAGGCAAAAAGCTGATTGATAAAATCCTGAAATATCGCTTTTTTGATGATGAACAGGGCAAGATGGGCTGGAATGTCAGCCAGGCCGGCGGCGGTATTTTACTGGTATCGCAGTTTACCCTGATGGCCCAGACCCAGAAAGGTTTACGCCCTGACTTTGGCCCGGCGATGCCCCCCGCGCAAGCCAAAGAACTGTATGATCAGCTGGTGGACTATGCCAAAAGCCAGTTTGCACAGGTAGAAACCGGTATTTTTGCCGCCGATATGAAAGTGCATCTGGTCAATGACGGGCCGGTGACCTTTCAGCTGGAAATTGAATAAGCCAATGCTTGGTGCATAAAAAAGGTCTTCCACTGGAAGACCTTTTTCTTGGGCGTTTCGACGCAGCAATCAGATTGATTTACCAGTTTTCTGCTTAATAAACTGACGCGCCATTTTAATTTTTTCTTTGACCGGTTTCGGCAGCTTTGGTGGTACCAGTTTCGCCACCTGGTTAAACCAGACCAGCAGACCAAAATCACCTTCCATTTTAATGGTGCCATTTTGCATGCCGGTCATAAAGGCAGTCGGATCGCCTTTCATCAGGGTTTTCACGCCCTGCTCGCTGTCGGCGAACTGCAAAATAAAATCGGCTTTTTCAGCATCACCCGACACGGTATCAATGTCGCCATTATTGACAATAATCTGGCGGGCAAAACCGGTATCGGTACCAATCTGGATGCGGAACTGACGCTCATGAACCAACTCAATAAATTTAGGGCTGGTACGGGCTAGCTGCTTCATACGCAAAGCCAAACCTGTCACGAGTAAATCAAGCGGATCCGTGCTGACATCAACCAGAGGAAGTTTCACGACAGGAATTGAGGAAAGTTTCATGACGTCCGAGCCTATTGTAATTGTTGGGTTAGATTGCTTTTCATCCTAACATAAACAGCTGATTTTTCAGCAAGGCTTTGTATAACAATCATTATCGAAAGTAAAAAAAAATGTACATGACTGTACATTTTTTGGACGTCTTATCTGTATAGACTTAACGGCTGGAATACTGCTGCTGGTCATCTTCATACACTGGGGTATGTTCGATATAACGTCTTTTGGCCAATGCACGCTCTGCACGACGGTCTTCGCGTAGCAGAAGCAATGTCACAACAATCATCGCCAGGGTTAATGCAGACAGATAGCTGTAGGTCACAGGCAGTTCAAAAACAGTTTGTACGCTAAAACGGACCGTTTCCAAAATGCCCCAGAATGCCATACCGGCCAACATGAAGCTTAACCAACGACGATAAGGCGAAAAGAAAACAGCAATCAAAGCAGCCGCTACCAAGCTCAAGCCGACTATAGTTGCTAAATTCGCTGTTAACATAAAAACCTCCGTCCAAAAATGGATGTGGATCTTGTCGAGTCCCCATGCCATCTTCAATACTTGTAAATGAATGGCAAGGCCAATTTCAAATCTATGGAAGCATTATGAGTAGTTTTCTGGATAAAAAAAGACTTAAATTTTGACCACGCGACACACATTGTCGCAATATTATATTGTCATTACACTTTTTTAATTTTAAAGATTTCTGAAGATAAGGCTACTCCTTCTTTCGCGTGTCATTACAAAAAAACAACCTGCAAAACTGCCCTGAAAAATATTTTTTTCGATGTTTTTAAAGCAGATTTCGATTCAGTCAAAAAATGAACATTTGCCCTTGTTCACTGATTTTGCATAAAAAAAGCGCAGCCCTTATGCTGCGCTTGATTCAACCTGTGATGTGCTTAAGCCCGGTTCAGGTCTTTATCATGGACACCTAATAGATACAAAACACCATCCAAGCCAACGCTGGAAATCGCCTGATTGGCATTTTCACGTACCAGCGGTTTGGCACGGAAAGCAACCCCCAGACCGGCAATGGATAGCATTGGCAGGTCATTGGCACCATCACCTACCGCAATGGCCTGCTCCAGAGAAATACCCATTTTCTCGGCCAGTTCACGCAATAGCAGAGCTTTACGCGCACCATCCACAATATGGCCTTTCACTTCCCCGGTTACCACGCCATGCTCGACATCCAGAATATTGGCATGTACTTCATCAATCCCCAGCTTGTCCTGCAGATATTCGGCAAAGTACTGGAATCCACCCGATAGAATCGCAGTGCGATAGCCCAGGGCTTTTAAGGTCGAAATCAGACGCTCGGCGCCTTCAGTCACGGTTAAACGCTCGGCGATTTTTGGCAGAACCGACGCATCCAGACCTTTTAGCAAGGCCACACGGGCACGGAAACTTTGCTGAAAATCCAGCTCGCCCTGCATGGCGCGCTCGGTAATTTCAGCCACTTGTGCACCGACACCGGCTTCAATCGCCAGTTCGTCAATCACTTCCTGCTCAATTAAGGTTGAGTCCATGTCAAAGCAGACCAAACGACGGTTACGGCGATAAGCATTGTCTTCCTGTACCGCGACATCGACGCTTAGCGCGTTGGACAGGCTTAAACAGGCGGCACGCATGGCTGCGGCATCGAGCATCTGACCGCTTAAACCAAACTGCACACAGGCACGTTTTGGCCCCTGGCTGGAACCATCTGCTGCCGGACGGCCAGACAGACGGGTCACGGTCTCAATATTGAAACCCTGGCTGGATACAATTTGTGTTACTGCCTGCAGATGAGAGGCATTGAGTTCTGGCGCCAAAGCCGTCACGATGTAACGGGTACGGCCACCTTCATTGACCCATTGTTCATACTCTGTTGCAGAGATCGGTTTAAAGCGCACAGTTAAGCCAATATCATGTGCTAAAATCAGGATCTCTTTCATGGCTAATGCGGTAGCCGTCTGGTCATCTGATGAGACGACAATACCTAAAGTCAACTGGTTATGAATGACCGCCTGACCGACATCTAAGATTTGTAAGGAATGAGCGGACAGAACCTGCATTAATCGAGTAAACTGATTCGGTTGGTCAGGTCCTAAAAATGATATAAGAATGATTTCTCGCATGAATTGACTCGGGTCTGAGCTACAACTATTGTTAGAATCATAATCGAAATTAAGTAGAATTACTTTGGAAGTTTACGTTGAATGCGCCTAGACAAGGGCTATTTGCTAGCCTACTGACCATAAGTTTTGCCTTGCATACCTTTTTACTGGTACTGGCAACGACTCACCAGCTCAATGAAAATCGGGCCAGTCAAGGCCAGCTGATCACCAGCCAGCTGGTCACAGACAGCCTGTCCGAGCTGGAACCGGCCAATACCGTTTCACTGGCGCTTCTGGCCGATCGTTATGCCACCAACCCGAGTATTGCCTCAATTCGCATTCTGAATACCAACAATCAGGTGCTGGCCACCGGTGGCCTGGCCAAAACCCGTCAGGGTGAAGTCTTTGTACGCGATGCGCTGCAAAACGAAAAGAAAGTCGGCACCATTGAAGTGACCCTGGTCAAACCAAGTATTGGCGAAATTCTGCGTACCCAGTGGATGGCGATTCTCAGTTCGCTGTTTATTCATGCCCTGCTGTGGCTGGCCTATCGTGCGATTGCCCGTCCAAGCCGTTCAGAATATCTGGCGCGTATCAACAATGAATCGCGTCTGAAACACGAAATCCAGAATCTGACCCAGGCACTGGAGCAGGAAAAACACAATACCGCATTGGCGATTGCACAGGCGCAGCAACAGGCCAAAGCCGCACCAAAACTGAAAGAAAACAAACCGGCCCCGGTTGATCAGCATACAATTTCGTTAAACATCCAGTTCTATGATCCGAAACAGTTGATGGATACGGTCAACAAAACCGTTTCGGTGCCGTATTTTAATCTATGCCAGATTTTCCTGAACAAGAGCATCGAGCTGTGTGTGCAGCACTATAAACTTAGCCAGCAGGATATCACCACGGTACAACCATTCCATGAAGATGGCGCCACCTTAAGCATGTCGGCCGATAAACCGAATGCGGCACCGTGTCTGGCGATGATTGGCACCGTGTTCCAGCTGCTGTCTGAAGTGCTGTATAAACGCTACCGTGAAGAAAAACGCTTTGTGCTGCAAACCCGCAGTGCACTGTCCAGCCCGGTCGATGCCATGCAGCTGTCTTCGGTGCAGGCGGCAGAACGCTTGGTCAGCCAGCTGTCAGCTAAGGAAAATGCGGTGCATTTACCGCATGAATTACTGAAAACTCTGTCCGATCATTATGAACTGGTCAGTATGCCAAACCCGACCAATGTGCTGACCCGGCATGCCTATATGGTCAATGGCATGGACAGTGAAGCGGCCGAACTGGCCCAGCAGTTAAGAACTGAAATTTTACGTGGCAAGCACTCTAAAGCGTCTTAAGACGCAGCAGCCGCTGTCGTCTGATCAAAATCCTGACCCGTGTCAGGATTTTTTGATAGAGGCTTAGAGTTTGAGGAGCTTTTTTTGCAGTAAATAGGCCTGTGCACTGTGCAGGGGCTGTTCCGGTTCCGGCTGCACTTTCTGCCAGTGGCCATCGGACTGCAATTCCCAGGCATTCTGGTTGTCATTTAAATAGCTGCGTAAACCATCTTCGACAATACATTTCTTGATCTTGCTGTCCAGAATCGGGAAACAGGTTTCAACCCGTGAGAACAGGTTACGTCCCATCCAGTCAGCGCTGGCACAGAACAGTTTTTTCTCGCCGCCATGTTCAAAATAATAGACGCGGGTATGTTCCAGGAAACGACCGACAATCGAACGCACCCGGATATTGTCTGACATGCCCGGCACTTGGGGAATCAGGCAGCAAATCGAACGGATAATCAGATCAACCTGCACCCCGGCCTGCGAGGCACGATATAGCGCCGCAATCAGTTGTGGCTCGGTCAGGGCATTGACTTTAATCATGATCTGCGCGGCTTTGCCGGCCTGGGCAAATTCAATTTCCTGTTCAATCAGTTTCAGCAGTTCAGTGTGCAGGGTGAACGGCGCATGCAGCAGGTTTTTCAGTTTGGCCATTTTGCCCATGCCGGTCAGTTCCTGGAACATGCGGTGCACATCTTCACAGATATCCGGCTGGGTGGTCATCAGGCCGTAGTCGGTGTACATGCGCGCATTGCCGGCATGGTAGTTACCGGTGCCCAAGTGCACATAACGCACCAGCTGGTCCTGCTCGCGGCGTACCACCAGAATCATTTTGGCATGGGTTTTATAGCCGACAATGCCATACACCACTACCGCACCGGCTTCCTGCAGCACGTTGGCAACCATGATATTGGATTCTTCGTCGAAGCGGGCACGTAGTTCAATGACCGCAGTGACTTCCTTGCCATTACGTGCCGCTTCAGCCAGTACCTGCACAATTTCCGAGTCCGGACCACTGCGATACAGGGTCTGTTTAATTGCCAGCACATGCGGATCTTTGGCCGCTTCTTTGAGCAGGCTGATCACCGGCTGAAAAGAATCAAACGGATGATGCAGCAATACATCCTGCTTTTTCAGCACCTCAAAAATTGGTTTCTGCTTGCGAAATACCGGCGGAATCACCGGACTAAAAATCGGATATTTCAGTTCCGGACGGTCAAAACTGGTGGTGAGACGCGACAGGTTAATCGGGCCACTGGTCTGATACAGCTGCTGCTGATCCAGATCAAACTCATCTAGCAAGTAGTCAATAATACTCTGCGGGCAGTCATCTTCAATTTCCAGACGCACCGCACGGCCGAAACGGCGTGATGACAGCTCATCTTTTAAGGCCACCGCCAGATCATCGACATCTTCCGACAGAATCAGGTCGGCATTTCGGGTCACACGAAAAGCATAGCAGCCGGTGGCTTTCATGCCCGGGAACAGGTCATTAATATGCTGCTGGATAATCGCCGTCAGAAAAATCTGTTCCTCACCCTCCCCGGCCACTTCAGGCGGCAAGGCAATTAAGCGCGGCAAGGAACGTGGGGCTGGCACAATCGCCATTTCAATTTCACGGCCAAAGGCATCCTTACCTTCCAGACTGACAATAAAGTTCAGGCTTTTATTGACCAGTCGCGGAAACGGATGTGACGGGTCCAGACTGATTGGGGTCAGTACCGGCTGGACCTGTTTGGCAAAATACTGGGCAATCCAGGGTTTATGCTTGTCCTGAATTTGTGGATATTGGATAAAACGAATCCCGGCCTGCTGCAACTGCGGCAGAATGTCCTGATTTAAGGTGCGATATTGCAGCTCGACCGCCGCATGAATTTCTTCAGATAACTGTGCCAGCACCAGTTCGGTCGGAATTGCATCCGGGGTGCGGGTCAGGGCATTTAAATCCAGCTGTTTCATTAAACCCGCCACGCGGATTTCAAAAAACTCATCCAGATTTCGGGAAAAAATAATCAGAAAGTTTAAGCGTTCCAGCAGCGGCAGACGCTCATCCAGCGCTTGGGCCAATACCCGTTGATGGAACTCGAATAATGCCAGTTCCCGATTGAAATAGGTCATGGATGAATGCTGAAAATCGCTCATATCTCACTCTATGCTGTTTTACAACAGTCTGTTTGTGCCGCCTCTGTGAGGGCATCTTAGAAATTGAATATGACAGTTGTGTTACAAAAATGACCAAATGATGAAAATTAGCCCAAATTTGTTCAAAATAAAAATCTGTTTTTTATCATTTTTTTGTTTTTTATCTAAGTAAAAAGACAGAATATTCAATATACTAAGGCATCCTTGCCTTGATGACAGCCGGATGACAGCTGTCCTTTATTGGCGCTGCCGGCTGGCCCAATAGGTGGCCAGTGCCGGTCCAGAAATATTGTGCCATAAACTGAAGATGGCGCTCGGCACGGCGGTCACCGGAGACGCGGCAAAATGCACCGCCGCCAAGGCCACGCCCAAGCCAGAATTCTGCATTCCGACTTCAATCGACACCGCTTTACTGTCGGCATAGGGCAATTTAAATAAACGAGCTGCCCAGAAACCAAGTAAATAGCCCAGGCCATTGTGCAGCATCACCACCGCTAAAATCAGCAAGCCGCTTTCCAGAATCTGTGCCCGGCTGCCGGCGATAATTGCCGCGACAATGGCAACAATCGCCACCACCGAAACCAGCGGCATCAGGGTAATGGAACGCTCCACCTGAGTTTTAAACAGCGCGCGCAGCAGCAGGCCCAGTACAATCGGGAACAGTACCACCTGTAAAATCGAGCTCAGCATGGACCAGGCATCAATTTCAATCCACTGGCTGGCCAGCACAAAGAAAATTGCCGGGGTCAGCAGCGGCGCCAGCAAGGTCGACACCGAAGTACAGGCCACCGACAAGGCGGTATTGCCTTTGGCCATATAGGTAATTACATTGGAAGCCGTACCACCCGGGCAGCAGCCAACCAGAATCACCCCAATGGCAATTTCCGCCGGTAACCGGAACAAGGCACATAACAGATAGGCCAACAGCGGCATCACCATAAACTGCGCAGCCACGCCAATCGCGACCGCTTTCGGACTTTGCAGCACACCTTTAAAATCCTGCAGCGACATGGTCATGCCCATACCAAACATGATGATACCAAGCATCCAGGTGATATAGGCTTTTAACCAGACAAAAGCCTCTGGCTGATACATGGCAATCACGGCAAACAGCAGCACCCACAGGGCAAAAGTTTTCTGTACAAACTGGCTAAAACCTAACACCATAGACCTCGGCACGTTCTGAATGAATGATTCGGGCCAATCAGGCCAGGCTTGGCTGTGCAGCAGGCTGTAACAGGCTCAGCACATCTTTGCTATAGACCCGTTTCACCCCATGCGCCAGCATCTCCTGCCAGGCATGTTGCAATGAACCTTTCAGGTCTATGCCTTTGCTGGCATCGGCAATGACAAAGGTATTAAAGCCCAGCTTGCAGGCATCTATGGCAGTCCAAGCCACGCAAAAATCGGTGGCAATGCCGGTAATAAACACCGTGTCGATGCCACGCGCTTTTAAATAGCCGGCCAGGCCGGTGGTGGTTTTCTGATCTGCTTCCATAAAGGCCGAATAGCTGTCAATTTGCGCATGAAACCCTTTGCGGATAATCAGCTGCGCCTGCGGCAAGTCCAGCGCCGGATGCAGTTCAGCATCGGTGGTGCCCTGAACACAATGTGCCGGCCACAGCACCTGCTCGCCATATTCCAGCATCACCACTTCATACGGCTGTTTGCCCGGATGATTGTCGGCAAAAGAAATATGATTCTGCGGATGCCAGTCCTGGGTCAGGACAATATTGTCGAAGACCTGTCCCAGCTGGTTAATGATCGGAATAATCTGATCGGCATCAGCGACGGCCAAATTACCGCCCGGCGTAAATCCATTTTGTACATCTACTACGATCAATGCCGTCTGCGCTTGCATAACACCTATCCATGTTTCGCTTATTGTCAGCGTCCTAGCATATACCAAATGGATGGTTTTGTTGCAGCGGAATCATTGGACTGTACGGTGAAAACAAAACAGCCCGCATATGCGGGCTGTCTGAAGGGGTCGTTACAATGCGTGTTTAGTTTTGAATACGACGCACCAGCAGTAACATAAAGATGGCAGAGATCACGATACATGGAATCGCGGCAGAGATCACCCCTGCTGCACCAAAGCCAGCCGTTAACAGTGAACCGGCAATCGCAGGCCCGAGCATCGCACCGACACGGCCCACGGCAGACGCCACACCAATACCGGTACCACGCACTTCAGTTGGATACACAATACCACCGAAGGCATACAGTACACCCTGACAGCCAATGACGAATGCACCCACCAGCGCAGAGGCCAGATACATTTGAGTTAATGAACCTGCAGCGTTCAGTGCCAGCAGACCGGCCAGAATACCGCCGTACATCAACAGAATGACATAGGCTTTTTTCCAGCGATCGGTCAGCATACCCAAAATAACGGTACCAATCGTCGCGCTGACCATAAAGTAGAACTGTGCAGTTGCGCCTTCTTTACGCGAGAAGCCCAGTTCCTGGAACAGCGACGGTAACCAGCTCAGCATGATGTACACCACCATCAGGGTGAAGAAATAGCTGACCCAGATGAACATGGTACGTAGCAGGTTGTTCGAGTTAAACAGATCCTTAAACGAACCTTGTGGCGTAGCTTCTGCTGTCGTATTCGCAGCCTGATCTTTGGCTTTTAAATATTCCTTCGATTCTGGCAATAACCACATCATCACTGGAATGACGATAATAGGTAATAAACCGCCCAGGTAGAAAATGTTTTTCCAGTTAGAACCGAAATCGGTACTGGCAATTAACGATAAAATCGCAGCACCGACTGGCATACCACAGTACATCAGACCCACGGCACGGCCACGGTTTTGTGGTGATACCGCTTCAGAGGCCAGCGTAATCAGAATTGGCATGGCTGCACCCAGACCGGCACCGGCCAGGAAACGCACCACCAGTAATGAGTTAAAGCTGTTGACCCATACGGTACATAAAGTAAAGACCGCAAATACGGCAGTTGACCAGATTAGCACCTGTTTACGGCCAATACGGTCTGCCACGCGTCCACCAACCAGTGCACCAGGCAATAAACCCAGAATCCCTGCACTAAAAAACACCCCCAATTGCGAGCTATCGAGGCCAAAATGCTCACGGATACCAACTGCGGCAATACCTGCTGCCTGGATATCCAAGCCTTCAATGACCGCAATCAAGAAACAGATGGCTACTGTCACAATCGCATGTCGATTATCTGATCTTTCCATTGGAGAATCCTTGTTTCAATCAGTGTTTATAAAAGGTTAAGACCGCCATCATCTATGAGGATGTCCTCTGAATTAACTACCAATAAGTGGAATAAAGCCCCGGTCTGGCAAAAAATTAATAGACATTTCTTATTTTAAGACGCGCAAACATATAGTTTTAGAAAGACTTAATTGAAGTACAGCAATTTAACAAAACAATAAAATTCATATAAATATCAAAGGATATAAATAAACAGACAGTCAAAACTATTATTTTTATTTAGATCTGAAAAAAATCATTCCGAGCTGGTTTAAGCAGGAAATGGCATTAAAAAAAGGCTATTCAAATAATTTTCAGGTCTAGTTTAAGTGTTTTTTTATCTTAATTCCGACCCTTTTACCTGGTTTTCGTGGCTTTTTACTGCATTTTCCAGGCAAAATTGCTGTCCGGACAGCTTCTATAGACCTATGCTTACTCGCCAGTTCATTCTAAAGTCGAAAATGAACCTGAACTGCTGTAAAAGCACCAACTTATGCCTTATACCGGACTGTTTTGAGCAGCGGATAAAGTTGATATTGGCTTTGACTTACGCATATTGTTCTGACACACTGAATCAGTCATAATTTGCATAAGCATTATTCAATCATGACTTATTGAATTCTGACTCAAATCAAAATACTGCAACCATCCACGTTTTCTGTTTCTACGAACTTTTGTGGATGGAAAAATAGGATATTTTTTCAAAATGACTCAGCAAGCACAGACCATTCAAGGCTCAATTGTCGCAATCGTCACCCCAATGTTAGAAGATGGCAGCGTAGATTGGAAAGGTCTCGAGAAGCTGGTTGAGTGGCACATAGAACAAGGCACAAACAGTATTGTGGCCGTGGGCACGACAGGTGAAGCCTCTACATTAAGCATGGCTGAACATACACGTGTGATTAAAGAAATCATTCGCGTGGCCAACAAACGTATCCCGGTGATTGCTGGTACTGGTGCAAACTCAACGCATGAAGCGATCGAACTGACCAGAGAAGCCAAAGAACTCGGCGCCGATGCCGCACTTCTCGTCACGCCATATTATAACAAGCCAACCCAGGAAGGGTTATATCAGCATTATAAGACTATTGCCGAAGCAGTGGATCTGCCACAAATCCTGTATAACGTTCCGGGCCGTACTGGCGTCGACATGTCCAACGAAACAGTGATTCGTCTGGCCGACATTCCACAAATTGTGGGCATTAAAGATGCCACTGGCGATGTACCACGTGGCCGTGAATTACTGGCTGGTCTGGCCGGTAAAGACATGACTGTCTATTCAGGTGATGATGCCACTGCCTATCAGTTAATGCTGGCTGGTGCCAAAGGCAATATCTCGGTTACGGCCAATGTGGCACCAAAAGTCATGAGCGAAGTTTGTGCCGCAGCCATTGTCGGCGACAATGACAGCGCTGAAGCACGTAACAATACAGTTGCAAATTTACACAATATTCTATTTTGTGAATCAAACCCAATTCCGGTGAAATGGGCACTTCATGAAATGGGCTTAATTGGTACCGGCATCCGCCTGCCATTAACGCCACTTGCAGAACAATATCGCGCACCGTTACGTGAAGCTTTACAGGCTTCGGGTGTCATTTAATAAGAGCACAATATTATGCAATTACGTTTTGGTTTAATCGCTGCACTTTCAGTGGTAAGTTTGGCAGGTTGTAGTTCTTTAGCCATCAGCAATGGCTCTCTGGATTATAAAGACACCACCACCCTTGCGCCCTTACAATATCCTGAAGGTGCTGTGGCCCGACCAGCAACGCCATTGTATCCTGCACCAACGGTTGACCCACTGGCCATTGAACATGCACCGAAGCTGGAAAACAGCCGTGGCAACCGTTTCGCACTTCCTCGTCCTCCAGCCGTAGAGCCGACTCAGGCCGCTGCTGTACAGGACAACACCGCGCCAGGTCGTCCACAACCGGTTGTAGATGGAAATCAAAATCCACTGCTCAAAATAGATGGAAATTCTGCTACAATTTGGCAGTATACGCTTGCCACACTCAGCAGCCTGAACCATAGCATTATTGGTCAGAGCAAAAACCGTTACGAAGTCACCATCTCGGTCGATCAACAGACCTACGTCTTAAGACTCACCTCTGTCGGTACAAGTAACAACCTGGCTGTGTTCAACGCCGACAACAGTTTTGCAGACAAAGAAAAAGCTGCAGACCTGTTGGCCCAGATTTACCAAAATTGGCCAGCCTAGACATTACTAGGCATTTTTTTCTGAAAAAGGTTCCCTCATGTTAAAACAAACCTTGCTCTATACTGGTAAAGCGAAATCTGTTTATACCACAGATAGTGAAGACCACCTGATTTTAGTCTTTCGTGACGATGCCTCTGCGTTCAATGGCGAAAAGATCGAACAACTAGATCGTAAAGGTAAGGTGAACAACCGTTTTAACGCCTTTATTATGGAAAAACTGGCTGAAGCCGGTATTGAAACGCATTTTGAAAAACTGCTAACCCCAAATGAAGTGCTAGTGAAAAAGCTGAGCATGATTCCGGTTGAATGCGTAATCCGTAACTATGCAGCTGGTTCTCTTTGCCGTCGCCTCGGTGTCGAAGAAGGCAAGGAACTGACCCCGCCAACATTTGAACTGTTCTTTAAAGATGATGCCTTAGGCGATCCAATGGTCAATGAATCTCAAGCAATTGCGCTGGGTTGGGCGACTGCTGAGCAGCTGGCACAAATGAAAGAACTGACTTACAAAGTTAACGATGTACTAAAAGCCCTGTTTGATGCCGGCAACATGATTCTGGTCGATTTCAAACTTGAATTTGGTGTGTTCCACGACCGTATCGTGCTGGGTGATGAATTCTCTCCAGACGGCTGCCGTCTATGGGACAAAGACACCAAGAAAAAACTCGACAAAGACCGTTTCCGTCAAGGTTTAGGCGGCGTGGTTGAAGCCTATGAAGAAGTTGCGGCACGTTTAGGCATCAACCTCGACAATATCTGATCATCTCCAAGATGAACGATAAAAAAACCGGATCAGCTGATCCGGTTTTTTATTGGCTGAGTTTTCTCACTATCAATCGAAAAAACAAATTCAACTTATAAAAATGATCGTTTTTACATATTTTTAGTTTTGACCTATGCTTAAGCACATAGGCAAGACACGGTAAATTTTACAGTGACTGCCGATCAGTTTCGTTAATCCTCGCGGATGTTCTCTCCCAATCTAACATCCAGTTTGGCCCAATTCATCCCTCTGAATTGGGCTTTTTTTTATTGCTACTGTTGCTGCTGCATCCAGCGCCGCTGCTGTAAACGCTCGGCTTCAACTTCGCGTTTATTGCGCGCCGATTCATACAGCTTGGTGCCTTTTAATTCTGGCGGCAAATAATCCTGCAATACAAAATGCTCCGGATAATTGTGCGGATACAGATAATCCACCCCGTAGCCCTGCTCTTTCATCAGCTTGGTCGGCGCATTACGCAAATGTAACGGTACCGGCAAATTGGCGGTTTTTTCCGCCAAGTCCAGCGCCTTGTTAATGGCCAGATAGGTACTGTTACTTTTGGCACTGGTGGCCAGATAGACTGCACATTGGCCCAGAATAATCCGCGCTTCCGGCATACCAATCACCTGCACTGCGCGGAAACATTCACCGGCCAGCAACAAGGCATTTGGGTTGGAATTGCCAATATCTTCCGAGGCAGCAATTAGCATACGCCGCGCAATAAACAGCGGGTCTTCTCCACCCTTGAGCATGCGCGCCATCCAGTACAGAGTCGCATCCGGGTCACTGCCGCGAATCGACTTAATAAAGGCCGAGACCAGATCATAATGCTGCTCGCCAGATTTGTCGTAACGGGCAATATTCTGCTGCGCCACTTTCACGACCAGGGCATTGTTAATACTGTTTTCTGTGTCCGGCTCAAAGGTGCCGGCAATCAGCTCGAGTAAATTCAGCGCCTTACGTGCATCACCCGCCGCAAACTGCACCAGTGCTTCAAACTCTTCAATCTGGATATAACGTTCTTTTAAGAAGCTATCATTCTGGACGGCCTGGGTCAGCAGCTGCTGGATGGCCTCGGCACTCAGTGCATTTAAGGTATAGACCTGGCAGCGCGACAGCAAGGCACTGTTCACCTCAAAAGACGGGTTTTCCGTGGTGGCACCAATCAGGGTAATTTTGCCCTTCTCGACTGCATTTAATAAGGCATCCTGCTGGGATTTATTAAAGCGGTGAATCTCGTCAATAAACACCACCGGCGTTAGTAAATCGCCGCCATCGGCAATCACTTCACGTAACTCCTTGACCCCGGTATTGAGCGCAGACAGACTGACAAAAGGACGATCAACCGCCTGCGCCAGCAACAAGGCAATGGTGGTTTTTCCAACGCCTGGTGGTCCCCAGAAAATAATCGAAGGCAAATGGCCCTGATCAATCATTTGACGTAACGGGGCCTGCTCCCCCAGAAGATGATCTTGACCGATAATCTGCGACAGATCGCGCGGGCGCAAACGTTCAGGAAGTGGAATATGGCTGTCTGACATAGAAGGTTTTCTGTACAAAGCTGCGGCTGAGTGTACTATGTTATGGCAAAATGCAGTATTTCAATAGCCGATTTTTTAGCGCTTGCTGCGGGAAACTCAGCCTGAGTGTCGGCAGTTGTTTTATCAGGTTTAAATCGCCAATTTTACTCTTAAAGATACAGACGGCCTAAAAATTTAACGTACCCAGCGCACAATATAGTCTTCTATTTCTTCTTCATTGACTTCCGTTTCAGAAATACAGCGGCCAGCGGCCGATTTTTTGGCGCGAATCACACTCTGGCGTGAACCGGTATTTAAATAATGCCAGGACGGCAGGTTTTTACCTTCTTTTAAACGGCGATAGGCACAGCTTGGCGGTAGCCAGTGAATACTGTCCAGCTTTTCCGGCGTCAGCTGAATACAGTCCGGCACCTGTTGCTGCCGGTTCGGATAGTCCGAACAGCGGGCAGTCGTACAATCCAGCAGCTTGCAGGCCACTTTGGTGTAAGCGACTTCATGACTGTCTTCATCTTCCAGTTTAACCAGGCAACATAAGCCGCAGCCATCACACAGCGCTTCCCATTCTGCCTGGGTTAAGGCTGTTAACGGATAATTTTTCCAGAATTGGGGACGAAGCTGATCAGACATGATGCACAACACTACAAAATAACCGGTCTATTATAACAGTCTTCTACAAAAGCATGTGCTATGTCATAGATACAATAGAATCATAGACTTAAATAAGTAGTTGAACACTTAATAAACAAAAGCAAAACAATCAAATCAGCGACTTGCCCCTATACTTGATCAAGAAGTATAAAAACACATGGAGAAAAATTATGTTTCGTTGGGCCATTATCTTCGCTGTAATCGCACTTATTGCCAGTCTACTCGGTTTCGGTGGTGTCGCTGGTTTATCTAAAGATTTCGCGGTCATTCTGCTGGTTATTGCTGTTATTCTGGCAATTGTCGGCTTCCTGTCCCGCGGCAAGGTATAGTTTCTTATACCCTGACCTTCACAAAAAAGAAGGATGCAAATCCTTCTTTTTTTATGCCTGTGTTTAGACCGACAGCAGATACAGACAGATTATTCTTTGAAAAATAACTTAAAAATATTTTCTCACATTTGTTTAGGCCCATTGAAATGTTTTTCAAACCGCTGTCTCATTTTTATGTTTTAATCGAATTATTTCAAAAAACACAAGGATTGGACGCATGACTTTAGCAATCAAAACTCGCGAAATTCAGTATACGGCGGCAGATGGTAGCCAGTTGGTTGGTTATTTTGCTGCACCCGAAACCGATGCACCAGTCGCGGGTGTGATTGTGGCACCGGAATGGTGGGGCCGAAATGAATATATTGAACAGCGTACCCGCGAACTGGCAGAACATGGTTATGCCGCCCTGGCCATTGATATGTATGGCGACAAGAAAAATACCACCACGGCTGCCCAGGCCAATGAATGGATGAGCCAGACCTTTGAAGACCCGAATACAATTGTGACTCGTGCGTCTGCAGCTTTGGACACTTTAGCTGCCCAACCGGAAGTAAATCAGGCTAAACTGGCAGCCATTGGCTTCTGTTATGGCGGCAAAGTGGTGCTGGATTTGGCCCGTTCAGGCGCCAACCTGCAAGCCGTTGCGACTTTCCATGCCATTCTGGCGGCCAGAGAACCAGCGCAGGAAGGCAAGGTACAGGCAGAAATTCTGGTGCTGCATGGTGAACTGGACAGCATGGTAACGCTGGATGATGTGGCCAGCTTCCGTGAAGAAATGCACGCTGCCCAGGTAGAACATGACGTGATTGTGTTTGAAGATGCCAAGCACGGCTTTAGTAACCCGCTGGCCGATGAACGTGCCAAAGCCAATGGCGTCGACCTCGGCTATAGCCCGGTAGCAGAACAGCAAAGCCTGGATGCCATGTACCAATTATTACAACGCCGTTTGGCCTGATTCTGGCATGAGGCCATATATATTGAAAAAGATTAATGAATTTGAATAGAGGATAGAAGAATGACCGAACAAGACTGCCCATATTGCAACTTTGATGAATATGATGTCATTGCCAAAAATGATTATGGCGTGATTCTACCCGAACCGAACGCATTGTCTAAAGGCCACTGTGTCATTATCCCTCTACGTCATGTCAGTTCTTTTTTTGATGTTACTGACAAAGAACGTAAAAGCCTGATGTCGCTGCTGGAACTGGCGCGGAATGAATTACAGCTGCGCCATCAACCGGCGGGCTTTCATGTCGGCTTTAACGATGGCGATGTGTTTGGCAGCCCATCGCAGCATTTGCATATCCACATTATTCCGCGCTATGAAGGTCAAATCCTCAAGCTGGACCAACGCTGGGGGATGAGCGGCAGCATCTAAGCCTTGCCGCTACCAAAACAGAAGGTGATGCCGCGGCATCACCTTTTTTATTGCCTGCTGCATCGGCAAGATTTGGGTATACTAGGCGACTGCTTAACAGTTCCGGTTCTCATGTCTGCCTTTTCTTTTTCCCATGCCCTGCTTTCCTGGTTTGATGTACACGGTCGCCATGACCTGCCCTGGCAGGTGGCCGATAACCCGTATAAAGTCTGGGTATCGGAAATCATGCTGCAGCAGACCCAGGTCAAAACCGTGCTGCAATATTTCGAGCGCTTTATTCAGCGTTTTCCCGATGTGGAAAGCTTAGGCCGTGCCTCCTGGGATGAAGTGGCGCCATACTGGGCCGGACTCGGTTACTATGCCCGGGCACGCAATCTGCATAAAGCGGCCGGCATAGTGGCCCAGCAAGGACATTTTCCGGAAAATCTGGAACAGTGGATGGCCCTGCCCGGCATTGGCCGCTCGACCGCAGGCGCACTGATGTCTTTGGGTCTCAGACAATACGGCGTAATTATGGATGGCAACGTCAAACGGGTGCTGGCGCGCTTTTTTGCCATTGAAGATGATCTGTCCAAACCGGTACATGAACGGGCCTTGTGGCAGCTGGCAGAACAGCTGTGTCCGACCGAGCGTAATCATGACTACACCCAGGCGATTATGGACCTCGGTGCCACCATCTGTACCCCGAAAAAACCCTTATGTCTGTACTGCCCGATGCAGCAGCACTGCAAGGCCCACCAGCAGGGCCTAGAAGCCGAATTACCATTTAAAAAACCGAAAAAAGCCGTACCCGTAAGACAGGCCCAGGTGTTGCTCTTACACAGTGATGGCCAGTGGCTGTGGCAGCAGCGGCCGAATAGCGGCCTCTGGGGCGGATTATGGTGCCTGCCGATTATTGATGATCCAGCGCAGTTTCAGGCGCTCTGTCAGCGTCTGGGTCTGAAACAGCGACAACAGCAGCTGCAGATTTCACACAGCTTTACCCACTTTACCTGGCTGCTGGATGCCAGTGTAATTCCGGTCGAGCCGGACCAGCAGGAACATCTGGCGATTGAGCTGGACGCCGAATGGATGACGCCGGCACAGGCTACTGCACGTGGACTGCCGACCGCCATGAAAAAATTGATCTCGGCCGCCGATTTATGACATAGTCAAAGATAGGAATTCGAATACTATCGACATAATAATCATCAGGGAGATGCTGTGCTTCGCTCGATTTCACTCTGCTGTGTTTTCTTCAGTCTGATTCTGCTAGCGGCCTGTACCTCGGCACCGAAAAAACCTGCTGCGCCCCTACCACCGGCCATGGTCAAAAAACTGCAGCACATGCCGCTTAAAACCCGCTTGCCGGTGCCGGTACAGGGCGTCAAACGTCAACACTTGCAAGATACTTGGGGCGCGTCACGCAGTCGCGGTCGCCTGCATGAAGGCATTGATATTCTGGCGCCACGCGGCAGCAAGGTGTACAGCGCCACCGAAGGCCTCATTGCCGACTTACGCAATAACAATTTGGGTGGTAAAGTGGTATGGATTCTGGGACCGGGCGGCAGCTGGCATTATTATGCCCATCTGGACCGGCACAAACGTGGCCTGAAGGTCGGAGATTATGTCAAGAAAGGCGATCTCATTGGCTATGTCGGCAATAGCGGCAACGCCCGCCATACCGCGCCGCATCTGCATTATGGCCTGTATTTAAATGGCAAAGGTCGCGGTGCAGTTAATCCCTATCCCTATTTACGTTAGTTTGCTTTAGGAAGTGTACATGTCAGAAGCGTTGATCAATCGACTGGTCGAGTTTGCCGAATCCGGGAATCAACAGAAAATTGTGTTGAACGGCCAGAGTCATCAGGGCTGGATCATGGAAATTACTGAAGATGCACTTCTGATCAGCACCGGCTATGCCGATAAATCCGGCAAGGATGTCTGGATTGCCTTTGCCGATCTGCCTCAGGCGGAATTGTCTTACTGGGATAACCGTCAGGATCAATGGGTTCATTTCCAGCTTTAAACCCGTACAGGAGCATCATCTATGGATCGAACACGCTGCGGCTGGTGCTCCGAAGATCCGCTCTATATCGCCTACCACGACCAGGAATGGGGCCGCCCGCTTCACGATGAAGCGCAGCTGTTTGAAATGCTATGTCTGGAAGGCCAGCAGGCCGGTCTGGCCTGGATTACCGTGCTCAAAAAACGCGAATGTTACCGTCAGCATTTTTTTCAATATTCCATTGCCGATATTGCCGCGTTGTCTGATCAGGCCTTGCAGGACAAATTACAGGATCGCGGATTAATCCGGCATCCGGCCAAACTCGCAGCCATCCGCACCAATGCTCAGGCCTGGCTCCAGCTGCAGCAGCAAGGTATCAATCTGGTCGACTGGCTGTGGCAATTTGTCGATCATCAGCCCGAGCAGCATACCGTGCCCGATTATCGCAGCGCCCCGACCTATACTGCAGCCAGTGTGGCACTGTCTAAAGCTTTAAAAAAGCAGGGCTTTCAATTTGTTGGCCCCACCATCTGTTATGCCTTTATGCAGGCCGTCGGCATGGTCAACGACCATGAAGATCACTGCGCCTTTAAATCTCTTCCCCCTTTAGCCGAGGAGCACTCATCATGAGCAACACTACCATCCGTGCCTATGCCGCCATGCAACCCGGCGAAGCGCTGGTGCCATATCAGTTTGATGCTGGCGAACTGTTGCCGCATCAGGTCGAAGTTCAGGTGGAATATTGTGGCCTGTGCCATTCCGATTTATCGGTGATTAACAATGACTGGCGTTCTTCGGTCTATCCGGTGGTGGCCGGGCATGAAATTATTGGTACCATTGTCCAGTTAGGAAGTGAAGCCAAAGGATTATCTGTGGGCCAGCGCGTTGGCATTGGCTGGACGGCAGAAAGCTGCCAGCACTGCGATCCATGCCTGTCCGGCCGGCAGGTGCAATGTACCGGCGGCAGTGTCGCCACCATTGTCGGCCATGCCGGCGGTTTTGCCGATAAGGTTCGCGCCGGCTGGCAATGGGTCATTCCCTTACCGGATGATCTGGATGCGGAAAGTGCCGGCCCGCTGCTCTGTGGCGGTATTACCGTATTTGATCCGATCATTAAGCACCAGATTCAGGCGGTGCATCATGTCGGGGTGATTGGAATTGGCGGCCTTGGGCATATTGCCATTAAACTGCTCAAAGCCTGGGGCTGTGAAATTACGGCCTTCAGTTCCAACCTGGAGAAAACCGCAGAGTTAAAAGCCATGGGCGCCGATCATGTGGTGAATAGCCGTGACAGCGCTGCCCTGAAAGCCCAGCGCGGCAAGTTTGACCTGATTTTAAGTACGGTGAATGTTAGCCTGGACTGGCCGGTATATCTGTCTGCCCTGGCACCAAATGGTACGCTGCATATGCTGGGCCTGACCTTAGAGCCGTTACAGGTCTCGGCCGGTGCGTTAATTGGTGGTGGCAAAGCGGTGACGGGTTCATCGACCGGTTCACCATCGACCTTGCGCCAGCTACTGCAATTTGCCGCCCGCAAACAGCTGGCGCCGCAGGTTGAAGTATTCCCGATGTCGCAGATTAACGAGGCAATTGAACATTTACATACTGGCCGGGCGCGTTACCGGGTGGTGCTGAAAGCAGATTTTTAATCTGCTTTGAAGCCAAATCTATAATAGATACAATTACTCACGAATAAATTGGGCCGCCTCTGCGGCTGGCCCCGATTGTATAAAAAATGTGTTAGATATTCAGTCTGTTATGGCATATGCTTAACGATGCGCATATATTAATTAGCCAAACCGAATGATTGATGTCAGCGGTTTGATTCAAAAAGTCTGCTAACATGAAAGCAGCTTTGACACGATAAAATGATTTGAGAAAACCTATGAGTAAAGCCTTACCCATTGCTGTTGCTGTAATTTTAGGCGGTGCTGCACTTGTTCCTGTTTATTATGCAACTCAACACCCTGCCACTGTATCCTCAAAAGCATCTGCAAATGCGTCTGCGGTTGAAAAAATCAGCTATGCATTAGGCTATGAAGTTGCCCATCAAACTCCACCAGAGCTGGACATTAACAGCTTTGTGACTGGTGTCCGTGAAGGTCATGCGCGTCAGCAGCCAGCCTATACTGAAGAAGAATTACAAAAGGCCTATGAACAGTTCCAGCAGGAACTGCAACAAAAACAGGCTGATCAGGCCCAGCAGGCACAAACGGCCAGCGATGCCTTCCTGACTGAAAATGCCAAACAGGCAGGGGTACAAACCACCGCGTCAGGTCTGCAATATAAAATTACCCAGCAAGGCAATGGCAAACAGCCAACGGCCAGCTCTGTGGTAAAAGTACACTACACCGGTAAACTGGTCGATGGCAAAGTATTTGACAGCTCGGTTGAGCGTGGTGAACCAATCGAGTTCCCGTTAAACCAGGTGATTCCAGGCTGGACCGAAGGTCTGCAACTGATGAAAGAAGGCTCGAAAGCCACGCTGTATATCCCGTCACAACTGGGTTATGGCGAACAGGGCGTGCCGGGCATGATTCCACCAAACAGCACCCTGATCTTTGATGTTGAGCTGATTGAAGTAAAATAAAAACAAGGAGAGCCTGGCTCTCCTTCGTTGTTTAGGGACCCATAATATGAAAAAAACGATCACCCTGCTCGGCCTCGCCCTGTGTAGCGCGGCCACACTGGCTCAACCGGTGACCACCAAAAGCTCCACTGAACAGCAGGTGGGCTACAGCTTTGGTTATTTAATGGGGCGCAGCAATGTCGACACCTTAAAAGGTATGGATCTGGATGCCTTTGTGGCGGGTTTAAAAGCCGCCTCACTGGGCCAGCAAGCCAGCCTGAGCGATGAAGACATGGCCCGTATTCTGACCCAGTTCAAAAAGCAGGCCGAAGCCAAACAGCTGATTGAGCTGAAACAGCGCGCTGAAGCCAATGACATGATTGGCAAGGCCTTTCTGGCAGAAAACTCGCGTAAGGATGGGGTGAAAGTCACTTCATCGGGGCTGCAATATCTGGTCTTGCAATCCGGTTCCGGAAAAAAACCGAAGGCCAGCTCCAAAGTACGCGTGCATTATGAAGGCCGCCTGATTGATGGCACCGTGTTTGATAGCTCGATGGCACGGCAGCAACCGGCTGAATTTCAGGTCACACAAGTCATTCAGGGCTGGACCGAAGGGCTGCAACTGATGCGTGAAGGAGCCAAATACCGCTTCTTTATTCCAGCGAATCTGGGCTATGGCCAGATTGGTTCTGGCGATGCGATTGAACCGAACAGCACCCTGATTTTTGATGTCGAACTGCTGGAAGTGATCAATAAATAAAGATGCTTGTGCTGCTCATGCAGCCTCATCTTTCAATAAAAGCCCATAAAAAAACCCTTTGAGACTCAACGGCTCAAAGGGTTCTTTTATAGGAGCTGAACATCTTTCGCGCTCAGCTCTCAGTAATTAAGGTTTTAAATGACGCGGTCTAAAACCAGTGGCCAGCAGACCAAGAGCATAAGCTGCCACACCCACCACACACAGCAGTAGTACTTCCAGCACACGCATCCATTGCGATACATCACCGTTATACCAGCTCAAGGCGTACCATAAGGCAGCCACCATCACCGCATTGGCTGTGCCAAACTGGAACAGCAGTTTTTTCCAGTGCCCACCAAAACGGAAAATATCGCGTTTATGCAAATAGAAATACAGCATACCGGCATTGACCAGCGCGGAACCTGAAGATGCCAGTGCCAGCGCCATGTGCTCGGCTTCCCAGTCAATCAGTTTAAACAGCCCAATAAACACCACGTTTAAAATGGCATTGGCTGCCACCGCCATTAAACCGACCCGAACCGGGGTGCGGGTATCCTGCTGGGCATAAAAGCCCGGAGCAAAAACTTTAATCAGCATAAAGGCAATGACCCCGGCACTCATACATTGCAGGGCCAAGGCCGTCATCTGGGTATCTTCCCAGGTGAACTGGCCGCGCTGGAACAGGGCCTGAATAATTGGGGTCGACAGCATAAACAGTGCAATACTGGCAGGCACACCAGCCAGCACAATAATTTTCGCCGCCCAGTCCATCATGCCACGGAATTTTTCCTGATTCTGCTCGGCATGGCGCGCCGACAAGGATGGTAAAATCACCGTACCAATTGCCACCCCAATCAGGCCCAGCGGCAACTCGGTCATCCGTTCGGCACTGTACAGCCACGATACCGAACCATCCTGCATAAATGACGCCCAGATGGTGTTCAGCAACAGGTTAATCTGGGTCACCGACACCCCAAACAGGGCCGGCAGCATCAGCTTCATGATGCGCTCAACGCCTTCATGCTTGAAGTCGATTTTTGGCGGAATCAGCAGCTTTTTACGCCACAATTCCGGAATCTGGATCGCCAGCTGCAAGGCTCCGGCAATAATCACCGCCCAGCCCAAGGCCATAATCGGCTCGGCCATATACGGCGTTAGCCACAGGGCTCCGGCAATCATGGCCAGATTTAGTAGCACCGGTGCAAAGGCCGGCGTGGTAAAGGAGCCATAACTGTTTAAGATGCTGCTGGCAAAAGCGGTCAGCGACATAAACAGCAAATAGGGAATGGTCAGGCGGAACATGTCCGTGGCCAGCGCAAATTTTTCCGGATCGCTATGGAAACCTGGTGCGTAAACGTACATCACCGCCGGCGCTGCCACCATGGCAGCCAGCGTCAGCAGGCTCATCACCGAGGCCAGACAGCCAAACACCCGGCTAATCAGAATCTGCACTTCGGCATGGGTGCGGCTGGTTTTATATTCGGTCAGAACCGGAATAAAGGCCTGGGAAAATGCCCCTTCAGCAAACAGTCGCCTGAAAAAGTTCGGGATACGAAAGGCCACCACAAAGGTATCGAAATCCTTTCCCGCACCAAACACATTTAATAACACAATATCCCGCACCAGTCCCAACACCCGGGACAGCATGGTCATCGCACTGACAATAAAGGTCGATCGCCAAAGCGCCATCGGAACCACCCAAATAAAAATTTAGCCGCTATTGTAAAGAAACCTAAGCACAAGTTTCGTTATGAATTGATGAAGATGCTGCTTCTATCCTGCTGTTGCAGTCACGCAGTAAAGACCGGAACCGGCTCCAGTCAAAATAAGGTCCCGGATCGGTCTTGCGCCCCGGGGCAATATCGGAATGTCCAGCCAGATGACGCTGGATTTTCGGATAGGCCTGCTGCAAGGCCGACACCACTTCCGCCAGTACCTGATACTGGATCGCTTCAAAGGGCAGATCATCACTGCCTTCCAGTTCAATACCAATGGAATAATCATTACATTCCGGCTTGGCCAGATAACTGGAACGTCCGGCATGCCAGGCGCGGTCATTGAAATTGACACATTGCAGCACTTCGCCGCTACGCAAAATCAGCAGATGCGCCGAGACCTGCATCCCTTCAATGGTCTGAAAGTAAGGATGCGCCGACCAGTCCAGCCGGTTTTGAAAAAACTGTTCGATATAACTGCCGCCAAACTGTGATGGCGGCAAACTGATATTGTGAATCACCACCAGCTGAATTTCGGTCTGCTGCGGACGCTGGTTAAAATTCGGTGAAGGCACCTGCCGCGCACCTTTTAACTGTCCCTGGATGACCTGAAAAGAAGCCGCCTGCTGCATAGAATGATCCTGATATTTTTTTCAGTATAAAAATTTAGCCCATCCTAAAACTTTCAGCTGAAAATCTCAAATCAGACAAAAAAGCCGCGAAAAAGCGCATCGGGCCAGCCGAACAGTGCTAATATATCGCGCAATTTTCATGGGTAAAGAGATAAGGACAGGCAATGAGCATACCACAATCTTTATTGGAGCAATCTATCCAGATCAATATTCAGCAGGCCCTGCAGGAAGATATTGGCGAGGCAGATATTACCGCTTTACTTACCCCGGAAGATGAACAGGCCACCGCCACCATTATCAGCCGTGAAGACATGGTGCTGGCTGGTCAGCCTTGGGTGAATGCCTTAATCCAGCAGTACGATCCAAGCGTTCAGATTGAATGGCTGAAACAGGATGGTGATCGCGTGGCGGCCAATGAAGCCTTTTTAAAGCTGGCCGGTTCTGCGCGCAGTTTATTGACCGTAGAGCGCCCTGCCCTTAACTTTGTCCAGACCTTATCGGCCGTGGCCACCAAAACTGCCGAATATGTGAAACAGCTCGATGGCCTGCACACCAAACTGCTGGATACGCGTAAAACCTTGCCGGGTCTGCGTATTGCACAAAAATATGCGGTCACTGTAGGCGGCGGCCAAAACCATCGTCTGGGGCTGTTTGATGCCTTCCTAATTAAAGAAAACCATATTATGGCCGCTGGCGGTATTGCCCAGGCCATTGCCAAAGCCCATCAAATTGCACCAGGCAAACCGGTGGAAGTTGAAGTTGAAACCTGGGATGAGCTGAATCAGGCTCTGGACGCTCAGGCCGATATCGTGATGCTGGATAACTTTAGCCAGCAACAGATGATTGATGCAGTCAAGCATGTTGCCGGTCGCTGCAAACTGGAAGCATCGGGCAATATCACCATTGCCAACCTGCGTGAAGTGGCCAGCACTGGTGTCGATTATATTTCTATGGGCGCTCTGACCAAAGATGTCAAAGCGGTCGATTTATCCATGCGT
The DNA here is from genome assembly GCF_013418555.1 of Acinetobacter sp. YH12134. Taxonomy (NCBI): domain Bacteria; kingdom Pseudomonadati; phylum Pseudomonadota; class Gammaproteobacteria; order Moraxellales; family Moraxellaceae; genus Acinetobacter; species Acinetobacter sp. YH12134. The sequence goes on from NZ_VPBT01000004.1 coordinate 156,819, forward strand.
TTTAATGCTTAATCGCAATTCGATATTTGTCGATAACGAAAAAAGGTGCCTCATGAGGCACCTTTTTTATTCATTTAGGGTGAGTCGATGGCCGCAAGACTTTAATCATCTGCACGGCCGTCGCCATCACGGTCCTGATTCAGCATGGTGCCATCACCATCACGGTCATTGGCCGTATCACACGCGCTTAAACCAAAGGCGCCCATCGCCAGTAAGATCATCAAGTATTTCATGGTACATCCCTCTTTTTTGCTGTTTTAAAAAAATCACTGCGAGTTTTAGTAAGCCATGAAGCTCGGTTTCAGCATGTTGGTTTTTGTTATGAAGATGAATCTGCGCACAGCCGCTGGTTACGTTTGCTTCAATCACAAAAAAACGCATCCGGAGATGCGTTTTATAAATATATTGTTCTGATCTTGCAGTGTTTACCAGCCCAAGGCCTGTTGCTGCTTTTTGATCAGTTCCTGAATGCCCTGCTCGGCCATTTCCAGCATGGCATTACATTGCAGACGGGTAAATGGTTTATCTTCAGCAGTGCCCTGAATTTCAATAAATTCACCGGCCTGGGTCATCACTACATTCAGGTCAGTCTGGCAGTTTGAATCTTCTTCATAGCACAGGTCCAGCAATACTTCGTCCTGATACATACCCACAGAAATAGCAGCGACCAGACCTTTTAACGGGTCCTGTTTAATTTTTTTGCTTTCCAGCAGCACATTCATGGCATCGACCAGCGCCACCGCTGCACCGGTAATTGCGGCAGTACGGGTACCGCCATCGGCCTGAATTACATCACAGTCAATGGTAATGGTATTTTCACCGAGTTTTTTCAGATCGACCATGGCACGCAGACTGCGGCCAATTAAGCGCTGGATTTCCTGAGTACGGCCGCTCTGTTTACCCCGTGCCGCTTCACGGTCACTACGCGTATGGGTAGAACGTGGCAACATGCCATATTCTGCAGTTACCCAGCCCTGGCCTTTGCCTTTTAAAAAGCGCGGTACCGAGTTATCAATACTGGCAGTACACAGCACTTTGGTATGACCAAATTCAACCAAGACAGAACCTTCCGCATAACGTGTGTAATTACGGGTAATTTTGACATCACGCAATTGATCTAGGGTACGTTGGTCGATACGCATAAGTTGTCCTTATTTTGACTCAAATAAATTGTCGGCCAGTATAGCAGATGCAAGCGCACAGGTTTTGTCCCCGGGTCGGCTTTTACACAATCTCGCCACAGAAAAGCGGGCCCTGCACAGCCAATGCAACAGCATGGCTGCTGCCCGGGCCGATTCTGCTCTATAATAGCCACAGAGATGAATTTTTAAACAGTATCAGGGATGTGACATGTCGATTCGGGAAGAACGTAAGCAGCAAAGTCGTCAGGCCATTTTAGATGCGGCCCTGACCTTAAGTACTGCCGAGCGCTCTTTTAGCAGCATCAGCTTAAGGGAGATTTCCCGCCATGTCGGGCTGGTGCCAACGGCGTTCTACCGGCATTTTCAGGATATGGATGAACTCGGTGCAGAACTGGTCGATCAGGTGGCGCTGCATTTAAAAAGCATTCTGCATCAGCTGGGTCAGGCCTATTTATATCTGCCCAATGCCAAAACCCGGACCAGCGTCGAACTGTTTTTTCAGGCGGTGGATCAGCATCCGCAGCAATGGATTTTTTTAATTGCCGAGCGTTGGGGCGGCTCGGCCACGGTGCGTCAGGCCATTGCCCGGGAAATCGAGTTTTTAATTGATGATTTTGCCAACGACCTGAAACGGGTCGAAAGCGTACAGCATTTTGAACACCCGGAAGATTTTAAAGTACTGGCCAATATTTTAATTAACCTGTCCTTTAACTGGGCCATGAGCTGGATTGGCCTCAGTCGCCAGTTTGAAGGTGAGGCCCTAAGCCAGCAGCAGCAACAGTTTACCGAGCAGACCATTATCCAGGTGCAATTGCTGTTTCGTGGTATTAGCCATTGGGAACGCCCAAGCATCACAATGCCTGAAACCGCAGCACTAAAAAACCCGCTTTAAACAGCGGGTTTTTAACATCATGTTGGGCTTTTATTTGGCTTTACGTTCTTTATCGACCAGGTAGTTCACCACCTGAATCACTTTGCCGTTATCGCCCGACACCACATATTTACCATTGACCACCACTGCCGGCACACCGGTCAACTGGTATTGGCGCGCCAGTTTATTGGCCTGTGCCACTTTAGAGGTAATCGCAAAAGAGTTAAACATGCTGTTGAACTTGGCTTCAGGAATACCGTATTTGACAAAGAATTTGGCCTGGGATTTCTGGTCAAAAATCTGCTGGCCTTTGTCATGAATGGCATGGAATAACGGCAAGTGGGTACGTTTACGGACGCCCAGTGCTTCCGACACATAATAGCCGCGCGCATTCATTTCCCAGACCTGGTTCATGGCAGCCGGAGTGCGCACAAAGTTCACATCTTTTGGCAGCTTACGCAGCCAGGCTTGCATATGCGGCTCCAAGGTAAAGCAGTGGCCACAGCCATACCAGAAGAATTCACGGACTTCAATTTTACCCGGCACATCGACTTTGCCCGGATTGGCCAGTACGCGATAGTCTTGGCCTTCAACAAAATTGGCCGCCCATGCGCCACCTGAAATTGCAAACATTGCGGTTGCAAGGCTACCCAAAAGAAACTTTTTCATTGAACTTATTGTCCTCATAAATCGTTATGATTAGCTTATGCGAACACTATAAATCAATTATGCCGTTTTCGTTTTGCTTCTGTGAACTTTTTTACGGCTTTTATCGCTTTTTCCAGAATAAACGCTACACTAAACAGCATAGACTTTTTGAAATCATAATAACTTGATTGAGGTGACACCAATGTCGCAACTGAATGTTGATCCGCAAGAAATTGCCAAATTTGAAGCATTCGCAGCTATATGGTGGGATCAGCATTCTGAGTTCCGCCCTTTGCATCAAATTAACCCGCTCCGTTTAAACTGGATTGATGAACATTCAGGCGGACTGGCTGGCAAAAAAGTGCTGGATGTCGGTTGTGGCGGCGGCATTCTTTCGGAAAGTATGGCACGCCGTGGTGCCGATGTACTCGGAATTGATATGGGCGAGGCGCCGCTGAATGTGGCACGTTTACATGCCCAGCAGGAAGGCGTCGAAAATATTCAATATCGCCAGATTCCGGTCGAGCAACTGGCTGAAGAACAGGCTGGCCAGTACGATGTGGTGACCTGTATGGAAATGCTGGAGCATGTACCTGATCCGGCCTCAATTATTCAGGCCTGCCAGAAGCTGGTCAAACCGGGCGGCCATGTGTTCTTCTCGACCATTAACCGTAATCCGAAAGCCTATTTATTTGCGATTATTGGCGCGGAATATGTGCTGCGTATGCTGGCCAAAGGCACGCATGATTATCATAAATTTATCAAGCCGTCCGAACTGGCACACGATATTCGCAATGCCGGCCTGAAACTGAAAGATATGACCGGTTTGCACTATAACCCACTGACCAAACGCTACTGGCTGGCGCCCAATGTTGATGTCAACTATATGGTGCATACCCTGAATGAAGGTGGCCAATGAAAGCGGTTTTATTTGACCTCGACGGCACCTTAATTGATACCGCGGCCGACTTTATCCGTATTATTCAAGACATGTGCCGCGATAAAGGCTGTGACATTGTCGCCGCCGAGCAGATTCGCACCCAAGTCTCTGAAGGCGCACGCGCCATGGTCAAGCTGGTATATCCGGAGCTGGAAGTGGAAGACCCGGTCTTTTTAGGCCATCGCCAGCGCTTTTTAGACCTTTACGGCGCCGATATTGCGGTAGAAACCGACCTGTTTGAAGGCATGTATCCACTGCTAGAGCAGCTGGAACAGCAGCAAATTCCCTGGGGTATTGTCACCAACAAGCCACGCTGGCTCAGTGAAGCGCTGTTAAAAGCCCTGAACCTGACCGAACGCTGTGCGGTACTGGTCTGCCCGGAAGATGTCAGCAAGACCAAACCCGATCCGGAACCGATGTATCTGGCCGCAGCACAGCTGGGACTGGAACCGCAGCAGTGTATTTATGTCGGCGATCATCCACGTGATATTGATGCCGGACGCAATGCCAGCATGTACACCATTCTGGCGGCTTATGGCTATTTACCCTTACAACACAAAGATGACTTAACAGCCTGGCAGGCAGACTGTATAGTGAATAATGTCACAGAATTACATCAGGTCTTGCACCAGATGCTGTCACAGCAACAACAACATTCAATCACTTCATAATTACAGCAAAAAACGGAGGTCGATCATGAAATATTCAGAATATCAACCTCGCCCTGATCTGCTCAAAGATCGCGTGATCCTGATTACAGGTGCGGGCGACGGTATTGGACGTGCAGCCGCGATCAGCTTTGCACTGCACGGCGCAACCGTTGTCCTGCATGGTCGCACCCTGAATAAACTGGAAGTCATCTATGATGAAATTGAAGGTTTAGGCGCGCCGCAGCCAGCCATTCTTCCGCTCCAGCTGTCCAGTGCGTCATCGCGTGATTATGAATTGCTGGTCGATACGCTCGACAAGCAGTTTGGCCGTCTGGATGGCATTTTGCACAATGCCGGCATTCTGGGTGAACAGACCGAACTGGTGCATTATCCGGCTGATGTCTGGGATGATGTGATGGCCGTCAACCTGCGTGCACCCTTTGTTATGACCCAGGAACTGCTGCCTTTACTGGAAAAATCGGCACATGCTTCGGTGGTATTTGCCAGTTCGGGCGTCGGTCGTGAAGTACGTGAGCGTTGGGGCGCCTATTCGGTGTCTAAAATTGCCATTGAAGCGGTCAGCAAACTGTTTGCCCAGGAAAATGTACATCCGAATATCCGTTATAACTGCATTAATCCGGGCGCGACCCGCACCGCCATGCGCGCCAAGGCCTATCCGGATGAAGACCCGAAAACCTTGCCGACACCGGAATCAATCATGCCAGCCTATTTATATTTAATGGGCGATGACAGTCTGCACATGAACGGCCAGAGTATTGATGCGCAGGATTAATGCCCTTGCTGTATCCATGAAGGAAGCCCTGTGCTTCCTTTTTTATGCCCATCCATAAAGCTGTAATTGCTCCCACTTTGCGTAAATATACCGGTTTGGGCTTAAGTCGGCTTGAATTTTAGCAAAATTTGCCGATACTAAAGCCCTGTTTCTGATTATCCCGAGATGCCCATGTCTGACTTTAGCAATATCACAGTAACGACCCATGAAGATGGCATGGTGTCTTTATTGATTAATGGTCAAGCCATTTCTGAAAAATACGGCATGAAATTTGAAGCCAGTATTCTCGATGAACTACAGGCACTCGAGACCGGGCAAAACCTGAAACTGTTTGACCAGTTTATCTTTTCGCATACCGATCTGAACTTTGAACATCACTACAGCTATATCACCGGTATTTATAAACAGGCCGAGGACTATGCCGTCTATAAAAACTTTGTCTACCGGATTCTGGTCGATGGCCAAGCCCCGGTCGAGCATGTGATTACCAAACAGGGCCAGCCAATGAGCGCCGAAGATGTACGCGAATTTATTCAGGCGCATATCCAGAAGTCACTGACCGACTATACCGACCTGAAATATGCCTACTAAGCACATGCTTGAATCCAGGACCTGCGGGTCCTTTTTTATGCGCTGCTAAATTTTATACACTACCAGACCATAAATCGCATTTTTAAATCATTTTTATAAAATTATTCGGTTTTTCAAATTAAAACATCCAACCTATACTGCGACTTAACCGCAATACATCAATTAAAGGAGCAGCACATGGCCGACCAGCAACGTAAAAATGACATTATCCGTTCCATTGAACACTTACAACTACCCGCCAGCTTATTGGCTGTACTTGAAGATGGCCAGCAGGCCGAATGTCTGGCCCATGCCATCGACTCCTTGCAGGACTTAAGCCAGCAATGGAACTGACTGCGGGCAGAATCCCGGCAATACGGGCTAGGCTTTTTGCGCCCAATGTTGTATAACCAGTTCACGTGACAACAGATAAGTCTTTCATCGTCTGTTACTTTTCCAGCATAATATCCAAAATATCTCTGCTTTCGATAAAGAATTAACGATCTTTCTTCACAGTTTCTCTGCATTTTTTTCGTACAGTAAGACACAGTGAAATAAAAGACGATAAACGAGGTTTTTTCACATGAAAAAGATAGTGACAGTTATGGCGATCTCTTTCAGTGCGTTGCTGGCCAGCGGGATCACTGCGGCTGCACCTCAATTTGACAATCCGGGACGCGGCTATGAACAGTCACGTCAGCACGGTCAGGGCAAAAAACATCGTGAATATCGTGAATCCAAAGAGGTTTATGAAAAACGCCGCCAGCGTGAAGAACGGGGCTATCAGCGTTTACAGCAGCATAAATGGCAAACCGGTTATGTCATGCCGCAGCATTATCGTGGCAATGGCTACAAAGTCGAATATAAAGAGCATAACCTGCCTAAACCGGACCGCAAGCAGCAGTGGTATAAGGTCAATAATGACTATATTCTGGTCAATGCCGATACCCACAGTATTCTTAAAATCCTGTCTTTCTAAGCTGCACTCCAACCGTTTCAGTCTCACTCCTCGGTTGCCCAAACATTAGTTTGGGCTTTTTTATATCGGCAATTCTTTAAGCTGCTATTTTGGCTGTAGGGCAGATGCTGTCGGGCTTTCAGACTCTCCGCTTTTTCTTCATGATTTTCACAATTCATCTCAATTGCTCTCATCCTTTATCTCAACTTTCTGGTTAATTTGAAGGTATTCCAGAGATATACAGTTTGACTCAAAGGTGAGCGTCATGAAAAAAGTATTAACCACCATTGCCCTGTCTTTAAGTGCGTTTATGGCCACCACAGCCATGGCTGCGCCTGATCATCGTGATCATGACCGTCGTGCGGCAACCCACTACAAACATCAGGACAGCCGTTGGGACCGTGATCATAAACGTCCGGTTGTGCGCGTAAATCCAAGCCGTGACTGGCGTGTGGGCCAGACCTTACCGCGTGCCTATGACCAGTCCCGTTATAAAGTCAGTGACCGCGAAGCGCGTCGTTTACCAAACACCGGCCGTTATCAGCAGTGGTACAAAATTAATGGCGATTACGTGATGATCAACGAACGTACCAACCGGATTATTCGCATTATGGGCTAAGGGTTTCGTCTCATTTTCCCTTCCCTCTTTACACCTGAACCACCCCGTTCAGGTGTTTTTTTATTTTTTCAGCTTACGCCCCGGTATTTTTTGATTAGAATCCGCTATAAGACTTTTGCTTGATTGAGACCGGCATGCACCTGAATTCTACCGAAACATCACACAGCACAACTTTGCAATATGTGCACTGGTTTCGACATTCTGCGCCTTATATCAATGCCCATCGCAACAAAACCTTTGTGCTGATGTTTGATGGTGAAGCGGTCCTGCATGACAATTTCCAGCATATTATTCATGATATTGCCCTGCTGCATTCGCTGGGTATCCGGCTGGTGCTGGTGCATGGTGCCCGCCCGCAGATTAACCAGAATTTACAGGCCAGCCAGATCGACACCCCGTTTCATCAGCAACGGCGCATTACCACCCGCGAATCGTTAAGCTGTGTCATGAATGCAGTCGGTTCAATTCGCCTGCAGATTGAAGCCCTGCTGTCGATGGGACTGGCCAACTCGCCGATGTACGGCGCCCGCATTGATGTGGTCTCGGGTAATTTTATTACCGCCAAACCCTATGGTATTCGTGATGGGGTTGATTTCCAGCTGACCGGCGAAGTGCGCAGTGTCGATACCGATGCCATTCAGCGTCATCTGGACAATCATAATATTGTCGTACTCGGCCCGACCGGCTATTCCACGACGGGCGAAGTGTTTAATTTACTGGCTGAAGAAGTCGCCACCAAAACCGCGATTCGCCTGCAAGCCGACAAGCTGATTTTCTTGGGCAAACAGCAGGGTTTACTGAATGAACAGGGTCAGCTGCAACGTGAAATCCGCCCATCCCAGCTCAGTCATTATATTGGCCTGTATCAGGCCAGCCAGCCGGAAATGGCCCTGCATTTACGCGGTGCACAGGATGCTGCCACTCAGGGCGTCAATCGCGTACATCTGATTTCCTATGCCTCTGATGGCGCACTACTGGAAGAGCTGTTTACCCGCGATGGTGCCGGTACCATGATTACCGATGCGCATTATGAAGAAGTGCGCACCGCCAATATTCAGGATGTCGGCGGTCTCATCAGCCTGCTGCGCCCGCTGGAAGAAGAAGGTGTGCTGGTTTACCGTTCGCGGGAACGGCTGGAAAATGAAATTGAACAGTTTGCGGTGATTGAACGTGATGGCACCATTCTGGCCTGTGCGGCGCTGTATCCGCTACCGGTCAGCGACAATGAACTGCGCTCGGCGGAAATTGCCTGCGTGGCGGTACATCCGGCCTATCGTAAATCCAATCGTGGCAGCCAGATTCTGCATTATCTGGAAGATAAAGCCCGTAGCCTTGGTATTCAGCAGCTATTTATTCTGACCACCCGTACTGCGCACTGGTTTCTGGAACAGGGCTTTGAGCCGGCCAGTGTCGATGACTTACCCAATGCCCGCCAAGCCTTATACAACTACCAGCGTAATTCACTGGTCTGTAAAAAGTCACTCACCTGATCTGTTCAAGGCCGGCTTTAGCTCAATTTGGCATATGCTTATCTGCAGCTGGCCCAATTGTGCTGCATCTGGTATTAGCAGGAATTAGTATAAGCTTATTCCTGCGCCTTCAATTTAATAAAAATATTTTAAATACAACAATTTAACACTTAAGCTTTTAATAGATTATCTATTTTATAAATCAGATTTATGCATAAGATTTGCACATCTTTATTTATCTTTTTTCCTGATTAGAAATTCCTGATTTGTTATTTTTTTCGAAAAAGAAAAATCTTTAAGGTAGCTCTCATTCTCCACTTTTGAATTTTTTTAATTTCCGAGAGCAGGTATTTTCATGAGCAGCCTACGCCGTATTTTTTCAACTCAAAGCGCTATTTTATCTGCCGTGGTGGCGGGTGCCATGTTCATGACTGCCTGTAGCAGCCCCAAAGACGCCGACAACATTACCCTGAATATTGGTTTCCAGAAATACGGCATTTTACCGATTGTCAAAGAGCGCGGTGAACTGGAGCAGGCCCTAAAAGCCCAGGGTGTACAGGTGAAATGGGTAGAATTTCCAGCCGGTCCGCAATTATTGGAAGGTTTAAATGTCGGCAGTGTGGCCTTTGGTGAAGCCGGCGAAGCACCGCCCATTTTTGCGCAGGCAGCCAATTCCAAACTGGTCTATGTGGCCAACCAGCCTAAAGCGCCGCTAGCTGAGGCCTTAATTGTGCCTAAAGATTCGGCCATTCAGTCGGTGCAGGATCTAAAAGGCAAACGCATTGCTCTGAACAAAGGCTCCAATGTGCATTATCTGCTGCTGAAGCTGTTAGCAGCCAACCAGCTTAGCCTGCACGATATTCAAGTGGTGTATTTACCCCCATCCGATGCCCGCGCAGCCTTTGAACGTGGTTCGGTGGATGCCTGGGTGATCTGGGATCCGTTCTTTGCCGCAGCCGAACACCAGATTGGCGCACGGGTCATTGCCACCGGCGAAAATCTGGTCAGCAACCATCAGTTCTATCTGGCGGATCGTCAGTTTGCCGAACAGCATCCGCAGGTTCTAGACACCGTGGTGCAAAGCTTGAACAGCACCACGCAATGGGTGGCCCAGCATCAGGATGAAGCGGCTCAACTGCTGCAAAAACCGACCGGCCTGGATGTCGAGGTCTTAAAAACTTCAATTTCCCGTATGGGCTTTGGCGTACAGGCCATCTCTAGTGACGTGGCCAAAGAACAGCAATATGTAGCTGATGCCTTTTATCAGCAAAAGCTGATTCCACAGCAAATTCAGATTCAGGCGGCCCTGCTGAATACGCAGTCGACACAACAAGAATGAGGAATAAAAGATGCGTAAATTAACAACCTGGGCGCTGCTGGGCATTTCCACGCTGGGACTGGGTCTCAGCGGCTGCCAGAAACCGGAAGCCCACAAGGCGGTAACAGACAACAACTCAACTGAACAGGCGGTGAAAACCATTTCTATTGGCTACCAGAAATCTTCCTTAAATTTACTGGTGGCACGTGATGAAAAACTGCTGGAACAGCAGTTCCCACGAGCCAAAATTGAATGGAAAGAATTTCCGGCCGGACCCCAAATGCTGGAAGCCCTGGCCGTTGGCGCAGTCGATTATGGTTCAGTGGGGAATACCCCGCCCATTTTTGCCCAGGCGGCTGGCAAGGAGCTGAACTATGTCGGCTATGAAGTCTATGCCGACCATTCGCTGGCCTTAGTGGTGCCGCAGCAAAGTGCCATACAGACCCTGCAGGATTTAAAAGGCAAACGTATTGCCCTGCAAAAAGGCTCCAATGCCCATGAATTTCTGGCCAAAGTGCTGGCCAAAGCCAACTTGAACTGGTCAGATATTCAGCCAATCTGGCTGCCACCGGCCGATGCACGTGCCGCCTTTGACAAGCAGTCGATTGATGCCTGGGCCATCTGGGACCCGTTCCTGTCTGCGGTTGAACTGCATGGACAGGCCCGCCCGCTGATCAAGACCGGTGATTTTGACCAGACCTATTCGTTTTATGTGGCCAATCCCAAATTTATTGCCGCACATCCACAGGCCACCACCGGCTTTCTGGCGGCCCTGAATGCCGCGGATCAGTGGATTGTTAAACATCAGTCTCAGGCCCTAGAAATTTATCAGAAAAATACCGGCCTGGACCCGGCGGTCGCCAAAAACGCCTTTGACCGCCGCCTGAAACCATCACCGATTCAAAGCTTAAATCCGACGGTCATTCAGGCTCAGCAGAAAATTGCTGACCAGTTCTATCAGCTCAAGCTGATTCCAAAACCGATTGAGGTCCAGCCCATTGTCTGGACGGCTCCAACTGCAGATTGATGACCGAGTAATCCCATTGAAATAAAGGACGATAATATGAAAATTTTCTGGTTTATTCCCACCCATGGTGACAGCCGTTATTTAGGTACCAGCAAAGGTGGCCGTCAGGTCGATCATGCCTATATGAAACAGATTGCGGTGGCAGTGGACAATTTAGGTTATGAAGGTGTGCTGATTCCAACCGGCCGTTCTTGCGAAGATCCGTGGATTACTGCAGCCAGTTTAATTGATGCGACCCAGAACCTGAAATTTCTGGTAGCCTTGCGTCCAGGCGTGACCACACCGGCTTTAGCAGCGCGTATGGCGGCGACGTTTGACCGTTTATCTGGCGGCCGGGTATTGCTGAATCTGGTCACGGGTGGTGATGAACAGGAACTGAAAGGCGATGGTGTCTATGAAGATCATGCCACGCGTTATCAGACGGCTGCGGAATACACCACCATCTGGCGTGAAATTTTAACCCGCTCGCATACAGGTGAATCGTTCAGCTTCCACGGCGAACGCTTACAGGTCGATGAAGCCAAGCTGCTCTATCCACCAGTCCAGCAACCATATCCACCGCTCTGGTTTGGTGGCTCTTCCGATGCAGCCATTGAGCTGGCCACCGATCAGGTCGACACCTATTTAACCTGGGGCGAACCGCCGGCAGCAGTAAAAGAAAAAATTGAAACGGTACGTGCCAAAGCCGCGGCCAAAGGCCGCAGTCTAAACTATGGCATCCGTCTGCATGTGATTGTACGTGAAACCAATGAAGAAGCCTGGCAAGCAGCCAACGCGTTGATCCAGTATGTCGATGATGCCACCATTGCCGCAGCACAGGCCAAGTTTAAAGCGATGGATTCCGTCGGTCAGCGCCGTATGGCTGAACTGCACAATGGCGATCGCAGCAAACTGGAAGTCTCCCCAAATCTTTGGGCAGGCGTAGGCCTGGTACGTGGTGGAGCCGGTACGGCACTGGTCGGTGACCCTGAAACAGTGGCGGCCCGTATTCAGGAATATGCCGACCTGGGTATTAGCACCTTTATTTTCTCCGGCTATCCGCATCTGGAAGAATCCATCCGTTTTGCCGAACTGGTGTTCCCGCTGTTGCCGCTGGAAACCCGCAAGAAACTGGCACAACCGAATTTGACCGGTCCTTTTGGGGAAATTGTTGCGAATAACTATGTCGCCGCAGACAGCCAGGCGAGCAAACAGCTGAAGGAGCCGGCCTGATGAGTAAAACCATTTCTCTGGAGCAGCTGGCAGAGGCCAAAGTTTCACGTGGAACATCATTTGGGCAGCGGGTGCTGCCCTGGCTGGTGCCATTATTACTGATTGCTTTCTGGCAACTGGCCTCAAGTACCGGCCTGCTGGAAAGCCGGATTTTACCGGCACCAACGGCAGTGGTTAGTGCCTTCTGGGGCTTACTGGTCAGTGGCGAGCTGTGGCAGCACGTTCAGGTCAGTGCCGGACGTGCCCTCCTCGGCTTGTTGATTGGCGGTGGTTTGGGCCTGCTGCTTGGCCTGTTAAATGGCTCCTCCAAAACCGCCTCGACCCTGCTGGATACCACCTTGCAGATGATTCGTAATATTCCGGCTTTGGCGCTGATTCCGCTGGTGATTCTCTGGTTCGGGATTGATGAAACAGCCAAATTATTTCTGGTTGCGATTGGCGTGTTCTTTCCCATTTACATTAATACCTATCATGGCATTCGCTCGGTCGATCCACAGCTGATTGAAATGGGCAAAAGCTACGGCCTGAGCCGCTGGCAACTGTATAAGGAAATTATCTTGCCGGGTGCAATGCCTTCAATTCTGGTTGGACTGCGCTTTTCTTTAGGTCTGGTCTGGGTGCTGCTAATTGTCGCCGAAACCATCTCCGCCCAGTCCGGGATTGGCTATATGACTATGAACGCGCGTGAGTTTTTACAGACCGATATCGTGCTGGTTGGCATCCTGCTGTATGCCCTGCTGGGTAAACTGGCCGACGTACTGGCCGTGGCTTTGGAACGCTATTTACTGCGCTGGCATGCCGGCTACCAGAAATAAGGAGTGAGCGAAGATGAGTAATTTAATTGCTGGCTTGCATGCCGAGCACAGCAGCCCGAAACTGCGCAGCAATCCGGATATTCAGCCGCAGGCGGTGGCAGGTGCGGAAATCCTGATTGAACAGTTACACAAGTTTTATGGTTCGGTGAAGGTGCTGCAAGACCTGGATCTGCATATTCAGCCGGGCGAATTTCTGGCCATTGTCGGACGCAGTGGCTGTGGCAAAAGCACCCTGCTGCGTTTAATTGCCGATCTGGAAAAACCAAGCTACGGCGAAATCAAATTTAAGTCGGCACGGCATATCCACGAAGGCATTACCTCGGATGATATCCGGGTGATGTTTCAGGACCCGCGTCTGCTGCCATGGCGCAGCATCGAGCAGAATGTACAGCTTGGTCTGGGCAAAGACCAGTACGCACATGCCAGCGCCCTGCTGGAAAAAGTCGGTCTGAAAGACAAAGCCGGGCTATGGCCCTCGCAACTGTCTGGCGGTCAACGACAACGTACCGCGTTGGTACGTGCCCTGTCGCATCAACCGCGGATTTTATTGCTGGATGAACCTTTAGGTGCACTGGATGCCCTGACCCGTCTGGAAATGCAGAAGCTGATTGAACGGCTCTGGACCGAACAGGGCTTTACTGCCATTTTAGTCACCCATGATGTCAGTGAAGCGGTACAGCTGGCCGACCGGATTATTCTGCTCGATCGTGGTCATATTGCCAAAACCTTTCAGGTCAATTTACCGCGCCCGCGGCAAAAAAGTATTGCCTTTGCCGAACTGGAGCAGCAGGTGCTAGATGCAGTCTTGGCCACATGAGGATTAATTTTGATCTGAGCCTGCCCCCGCAGCTTTACCCTTAAATTCCGGCTCAATTTAAGGGTAAAACTTCATCTCGGTTTATGAAACTTTTGTGACATAGGCCCAAATAGATGCAGGATTATTTCTATAAACTATGTCTTATATTTTGATTTAAAATAAAAGAATAAAAAATCTTTGAAATCAAGCCTTCAGTTATATTTTTTACCAGACTCAAAAAGTGTGCTTTATAGGGCTTAAATTTAACAATCCTGTGGAAATTATTAGTTAATCTACAAAATTCTGCTGCATTTATCATAATTTGCAATAGACGAGGATGCACAAAACTGATGATTTGACGTACAATTCGTGATTCCCCCTTTTCATTGTTTTTTAATTGCTAATGGAAAAAAAAAAGAGTACTCAAAAACGACATCAGTTGCTGAACGCAGCACTCGACGTATTTTCCTTATACGGTTTTAATGGGGCGAGCTTAGATGAAATCGCTCAGATTGCAGAAATGCATAAGTCGAATATTTTCTATTACTATGAAAATAAAGAAGCGTTATATGTAGAAGTGCTGACCACTGTATTACAGAAATGGCTGGCGCCACTGCAAATGCTGGAAGCCGAGCTTGAACCTGAAGAAGCGATCACCAACTACTTATTGCAAAAGATTGAAGTGTCTCGCACCCAGCCAAAAGCTTCACGCCTGTTTGCGCTGGAAGTGATTCAGGGTGCCCCGCATATTCTGGAAATCCTGAAAGGTCCGCTGAAAAAACTGGTCAAGCGTAAAGCCAAAGTCATCAGCAACTGGCAGGAACAAGGCAAAATCTCCAAAGATATTGACCCTGAACTGCTGATTCTGAATATTTGGGCCCTGACCCAGAACTATGCAGACTTCGCGACGCAAATGGAAATGGTCACCGGCAAAACCCTGCGCAACCGCAGCATGCAGCAGCGCATTATCCAGCATACCGTGCATCTGATGCTTTATGGTATTGTGCCGCGTCCAGAACTGAATACCGCACCTCCCTCAGAATCAATCGACGATTGAGCATGATTTTGGCATACGACCATAGTTTGCTATGGTCGCCGAACTAAAAACCACTCTGCTGATATAACGACAATAATTTTTTCGCCCCCAGCAACAGATTTTCTTCCCAGTCCAGATGTGCCGTATCGTTGGCGCCATCGGTAATATATTTGACGGAAATCAGCCGTACATCCAGTTTTTTACAGACTTTGGCCAGCGCATAGCCTTCCATATCCACCAGATTACAAGCCACTTTCGGTGTACCAATTTCAAAGCTGTCACCGGTGCCACAAATACCAGCCGGTAAATGGGAAAAATGCTGCGGCAAATGAATTTCCGCCGGATGATCGTCATCCATGGGCGTCACTCCGACCTGAAAACCCAACGGCGATACATCCATATCACGCTGTACAAACTGGGTCACTTCCACCAGCTCATGCGCATTAAA
Organism: Acinetobacter sp. YH12134; assembly: GCF_013418555.1. Lineage (NCBI taxonomy): Bacteria > Pseudomonadati > Pseudomonadota > Gammaproteobacteria > Moraxellales > Moraxellaceae > Acinetobacter > Acinetobacter sp. YH12134. The sequence goes on from NZ_VPBT01000004.1 coordinate 172,131, forward strand.
ATAGGAGCTGCCGGCCGTACCTAAATTTAACAGGGTTTTACAGCCAGTTTTCTGAATTACCTCAAAGGCTTTAAAGGCAGCATTAATCTTGCCAATACCACTATAATGCACCTCGATGCCAGCCTGTTCAAACAGACCTTTGGATTCACTCGGCAATGCCATAATTAAGGCCAGATCCGACATTATTGCTTCTCTACCGCAGTTGCTGGGAGCCACATTAGAAAGCAAAAGGCAGAAAAATAAAAGCTATCCCTGAAATGACAGGTCTTCCAACGACTCCACTTTTTTTCATATCTATGCAGCTTTTCAGTACTGGCTACGCGTTTCCATTTTCATTCGCTCCTGATAAAAACCCGCCAGTGCTGTGGCACCGGTCAAAAATGAGCAAGAAAAATTTTGCATAAAAACAGAACAACAAGACGAATGTGTGAGAATATGGCAATATATAGCCTTTCTTAATGTATAACGTCATTCTTTGCCCATGCAGCTCCTCCGTCTGAATGCTTTAGCGCCTGATTTTCAACTGGAAAAAACTGCCGTTACCATCGGTAATTTTGACGGCGTGCATTTGGGACATCAGGCCATGATTGCCCAGCTAAAACAGCTGGCAGCAGCCCAGCAGCTGAAAACCCTGGTGATGATTTTCGAGCCACAGCCGCTGGAATTTTTTAAAGGCTATGAAGCACCGCCACGCATCAGCTCCTTAAGAGAAAAAGTCAAATACTTAACCGAGCTGGGTGTAGACTATATTGCAGTCGCCAAATTTGATAATTATTTCCGCAGCTTAAGCGCCGAAGCCTTTGCCGACATACTCAAATATAAACTCAATGCCCACAGTCTGGTGCTCGGCGATGACTTCCATTTTGGCAAAAACCGTCAGGGCAATAGCGAGTTTTTGCAGCAATACGGCTTTCAGGTCACCAACTTAAACACTATTCTGGCCGATGGTGAACGGGTCAGCTCGACCCGGATCCGTCAGACCTTGCAGGCCGGTGATCTGGCGCTGGCCGCCAAATTGCTGGGGCGCCCGTATAGTATTACCGGCCGGGTACAATACGGCGACCAGATTGGCCGGACCATTGATTTTCCGACCATTAATGTCCGTCTGAACCGGCATAAACCCTGCCTGAACGGAATTTATGGTGTGGAAGTGGTCTGTGAAACTGAATCCTTACAAGCCAAAGTTCAGGCAGAGAATCCGAACCAGCCGGGAATTGCCGGCTATGACCCGACCGCGCTGTTTGGCGCCGGTCATGTCGGCACCCGACCAGCCATCAAACAGGACCATCCGGAATGGCGATTAGAAGTACATTTCCCCGAGGTTTCTGCTAATCTGTATGGTCTGTTAATGCGGGTGACGTTCTTAAACTATTTACATGGCGAAAAGGACTATCCTTCGCTTGAAGCCTTAAAAGCCGGAATTGATGATGATGTGGAGAAACTGCTTGAGTTTCGCCGCAGCACCCCAAAATTCCCTTTTGAATAACTCACATTTTTACTGTAAAACGTGTCAGTCAAATGGCTGATTAAATTGGAAGACAACTTGCATGAGCGATAAGCAAACTCCTGAAAATGCAGTGGACTATAAAGCCACACTGAACCTCCCAGGTACTGACTTTGCAATGAAAGCAAACCTCGCAGTACGTGAAGCGAAATGGTTAGAAGAGTGGTATGCCGATGACATTTATCAGCAGATTCGTGCATCGCGTATCGGCAAGAAAAAATATGTGCTTCATGACGGCCCTCCGTATGCCAATGGTCAAATCCACCTTGGTCACGCGGTTAACAAGGTCCTGAAAGACATCATCATTAAAAGCCGTGTCATGGACGGTTTTGACGCGCCATATGTGCCAGGCTGGGACTGTCACGGTCTTCCAATTGAACTGAAAGTTGAAGAAAAAGTTGGCAAAGTCGGCGTCAAAGTTGATGCTTCGACCTTCCGTAAAGCCTGCCGTGAATATGCCTACACCCAGGTTGAGCTGCAGAAAAAAGACTTTATCCGTATGGGCGTGTTCGGCGACTGGAACAACCCATACCTGACCATGAACTTCAAGCAGGAAGCAGATATTGTCCGTTCTCTGGGTGCCATTGCCAAAGCCGGTCATATCGAGCCAGGCCTGAAGCCAGTGAACTGGTGTCTGGACTGTGGTTCAGCGCTGGCAGAAGCTGAAGTTGAATATGAAGATAAAAAATCCGATGCGATTGACGTCGGTTTTACAGTGGTTGACTTAGCTGATTTGTCTGCACGTCTAGGTGTTGATGTTAAAGACTCAACCGATATCGTGATCTGGACCACCACCCCATGGACCCTGCCAGCCAACCAGGCGGTAGCATTACATGCCGAACTTGAATATCAACTGGTCAAGGCGCGCGGTGAAGAACAGGCCGAGCAAAACTTTATTCTGGCAAAAACACTGGTAGAATCTGCGACCCAGCGTTATGGCTTCAATTCATTTGAAGTGCTGGCCGAGTTTGCCGGTAGCAAACTGGAAAATCTGGTGCTGCAACATCCGTTAATTACTGAGCGTCAAGTGCCGGTGATTCTGGGTGAACACGTCACCGATGCCAGCGGTACAGGTGCCGTGCATACTGCACCGGGCCACGGTGTAGACGACTATAAAGTCGGCCTGCAATACAACCTGAAAGTCGACAACCCGGTGGGCGGCAATGGCGTGTATTTACCGACTGCGCCAATTTTTGCCGGTGAACATATTTATAAAGCCAATCCGCAAATTATTGCTGCGCTGGGCGAAGCCAACAAATTGTGGGCACATCATCCAATCAAGCATAGCTATCCGCACTGCTGGCGTCATAAAACTCCAATTATCTTCCGTGCCACACCACAATGGTTTATCAGCATGGATGCCAAAGGTTTACGCCAAGGCGCCCTGAATGCAATTGAAAACGAGATCAGCTTCGTGCCAGATTGGGGTAAAAACCGGATTCAGGCAATGATTGAAGGTCGTCCGGACTGGTGTATTTCGCGTCAGCGTACGTGGGGCGTGCCAATTCCATTCTTCGTGCATAAAGACACCAACGAACTGCATCCACGTACCCCTGAACTGATCGAAGAAGTGGCTAAACTGATTGAACAGGAAGGCATTGACGGCTGGTATAACCGTGAAGCCAAAGACTTCATTGGTGATGATGCTGAACACTACAACGCCGTACGTGACACCTTAGACGTCTGGTTTGACTCAGGTACAACCCACTATGCCGTGCTGCGTGAACGTGAAGAACTGCAAGATCCGGCCGATCTGTATCTTGAAGGTTCGGATCAGCACCGTGGCTGGTTCCAGTCTTCACTGCTGACCTCGATTGCGATCAATGAACGTGCGCCATACAAAGGCTTGTTGACGCATGGTTTCGTGGTCGATGAAAAAGGCCGCAAAATGTCGAAGTCGCTCGGAAATATCATTACCCCGCAAGACATCATTAAAGACATGGGTGCAGACGGCTTGCGTTTCTGGATTGCCTCTGCGGATTACCGCTATGAAATGACCGCCGGTAAAGAAATCTTTAGCCGTGCCTCAGACGGTTACCGTCGTATCCGTAACACGCTGCGTTTCTTGCTGGCCAACTTAAATGGCTTTAAACCATCGACTGATGCCCTGCCGGTGGATCAGCTGATTGCGCTGGATCAATACATCCTGCAACGTGCGTCTGAAGTACAAGAAACCATCAAGAAAGCCTATGAAGATATGAACTTCCATATCGTCACCAGCGCCTTGACCAACTTCTGTATTAATGACTTGGGTGGTTTCTACCTCGACATCATCAAAGACCGTCAGTACACCACCAAAGCGGACTCGCAAGCGCGTCATTCTGCGCAAACTGCGCTGTATCACTTGGTACAAGCCTTTGTTCGCTGGATGGCACCAATCCTAAGCTTCACTGCCCAAGAAGCGTGGCCACTGATTCCTGAGCAATCAGAAAAATATGTATTCACCGCTGAATGGTATGAGCTGCCGGTGGCCTCTGAAGCCAACGTGCTGGCTGAAAGCGAATGGCAGACTTTAATTGCAGTAAAATCTGCCGTGAACAAGTTTATTGAAGCGGCGCGTACTGCAAAAACTGTCGGTTCTAACCTGTCTGCCAAAGTGGAGCTGTGGGCCAATGCCGAGCTGAAAGCAGCGCTGGATAAACTGGGTGATGAACTGCGTTTTGTCCTGATTACCTCTCAGGTGATTGTGAATGAGTTTGATGCCGCACAAGGCGAAGCTTCTGATCTTGACGGTCTGAACGTGAAAGTGTCTGCCGCAGATGGCGAGAAATGTGTACGCTGCTGGCACGTCCTGCCAGATGTGAATACACATCCTGCACATCCAGGTTTATGTGGTCGTTGTATTATTAACCTCCCGACAGGCCAAGGCGAAGAGAGAAAATATGCCTAATCCACAACCGAAAAAGGGCTTATTCCAGTTCTATCCGCACAATTTGTGGTGGATCGGACTGTCTATTGTGGCGATTATTCTGGATCAATGGACCAAATGGATTGCAGTCACCCATCTGAATTATGCAGATCCGGTGCCTGTGCTGCCCTTTTTAAATTGGACATTACTGCATAACTATGGCGCAGCCTTTAGTTTCTTGTCCGATGCGGGTGGCTGGCAACGCTATTTCTTCACCTCACTGGCAGGTTTGGTGTCCATGATCTTTGTGTTCTGGCTAATGCGTATGCCAAAGAACATGCTGGTATTACCGCTGGCCATTGCCCTGATTCTGGGCGGGGCCATTGGTAACCTGATTGATCGGGTCGCTTTGGGCTATGTGGTCGACTTTATTCATGTCTACTACAACAACAGCCACTTCCCTGCCTTTAATATTGCAGATAGTGCCATTACCTTAGGCACCATCTTGCTTCTTATTGATACGTTTTTCCTAGAAAAACACCGTATTCAACGTGCGCAGGCGCAACATGACTGAATTTATCAATCCGAACGAAGACACTCGTATTGAAGCGGGTTCTAAAGTTGAACTTCACTTTTCTGTGGCCATTGAAAGCGGTCCGGAAATTGACAATACCCGTAGCCGTGCCGAACCGGTCAGTCTGGTGATGGGCGATGGCAGCCTGTTACCGGGTTTTGAAAAAGCCCTGTTTGGCTTGCGTGCTGGCGACCGTCGTACCGTCAGCCTGCCGCCCGAAGAAGCTTTTGGTCCATGGAACCCGGAAAATGTCCAAACCTTTGACACCGTCAAGTTTGAACAGCGTCCGGTTGAAGGCCACATGATCGAGTTTGAAGACAAGGCCAAACAAAGCCTGTATGGCGTGGTCAAATCGGTCAATGATGACATCACTGAAGTCGACTTTAACCATCCACTGGCCGGTAAAGACATTACCTTTGAAGTGGAAATCTTTAAAGTCACCCCAGCGGGCCAGCAAGGCATTCAACTGAAATAAAAGTTCCACATTTTTGAAAAGCTCCTTCGGGAGCTTTTTTTTATGCCATTTTCATGAGGCAGATACAAACTGACTCTATTCAGGCTAACGCAATTCACGTTAATTTGATCCCTACAGCAAAAACAACACAGGATAAAACATGAATATTCAGATTATTGTCGGCAGTGTACGCGAGGGACGTACCGCCATTAAAGTCGCACACTGGGTACAGCAGGCCATTAAAAGCTATAACTTTAGTACCGTGCAGACCGAGCTGGTCGATTTAAAAGAATGGAATTTACCCCCTGTTTGCCGGTCCGAATCCGCCGCTAAGCGGTATTTATGACCAGCCGCGTCAACAGGAATGGGCCGACAAAATTGCCCAGGGCGATGCCTTTATTTTTATCAGCCCCGAATATAACCATGGCTATAGCCCGGCCTTGAAAAATGCGCTGGATTATCTGGGCAAAGAGTGGCAAGGCAAACCGGCGGCTTATATCGGCTATGGTGCCACCAATGGATCACGCTCGATTGACCAGATCCGTCAGGTCGGCACCCAGCTAGGACTGATTGACAGCAATGCAGTGGTGGAAATCCGCGATATTTTTAGCCGTAACCGTAGCGAAAGCTTTGAACCGAATGAATTTGATGACAAGACCCTGAAACAGGTAGTCGACAAGCTGATTCAATATGTCAGCTCATAATGCCAGCAGCCCTGTAAGCATTTTCTTACAGCAGCTGTGGTGAACTGCGACTAGGGCGCAGAGCGCTTTCATTTTATAGTACCCACATACAGAGACAGGAGGTCTCTTAAATCAAAACAATAACAATAAAAGCAACAACAGCAGGATGCTGATCGGTACGACAGGAGTTATACCGGAATAATGAATCCAGAGAAGCCCGGACAGGATGTTCGGGCTTCTTTTATTTCAGTCCTTTATGTTCTGGTTCTTGTAGATGATGCGCTATTTTAAATCAATCGCTGTTGTACGCCTGAGCGTACAGTACTTGTCGGGTTTTGCGGCTGGTTGGTTCTGATCGCCTGACGTATATTAAAACCATACCGGGACAGGAGGTCTCGTTGCATAAAACAATAATCATAAGCCGCATGCAGGATGCACGCACAGATATAACAGGAGTGATATCTGAGAACTGAATCTAAAAAGCCCCGACAGGACGTCGGGGCTTTTTATTATCTACGAATTCATTATTTGGCTGTCATTTTCAGCAAGCTGGCGCCTTTGCCATCTTCAATGGCCCATAAATGACCGTCACGCGCTTCAATCACCCCGCGAATACGCTGTTTCATGTCCAGCCGTTGTACTTCACGTACCGGTTGAGCCTGGGTATCAATCACAATAATCGCCTGCGACGACAATCCTCCGGCAATGGCCTTATTTTTCCACTGTGGAAACTGATCGCCACGGTAAAAGATTAAACTCGAAGGTGAAATAACCGGGGTCCAGTCCAGTTCTGGCGCTTTAAATTCTGGCCGGGTCGCATGATCCGGAATTGGCTGACCACTATAATGATCGCCATTGGACACGATCGGATAGCCATAATTGGCGCCTTTTTCAATCCGGTTCAGCTCATCTCCGCCTTTGGGTCCCATCTCAATTACCCACAGCTGCCCCGCCGGGTCAAATGCCATACCTAAGGGATTCCGATGCCCCAGGCTCCATACCTGTGCCGCAATCTGGCCCTGAGCACGGAACGGATTATCTGGCGCAGCGCTACCATCTGCATTTAAACGTAAAATTTTCCCTAAATTGGAGTTCAGGTCCTGTGCCGGATCGAACTTTTGTCGCTCTCCCGAACTGACCCACAAATAGCCGGCCTGATCAAACAACAGCCGGTGAGCATAATGCCCCTGCCCTGGAATTTTCGGCACTTGGCCCCAGATCTGCTGTACATTTTTCAATTGTGGCTGAGCCGCATCTTTTAAATCCAGCTCGGCACGCGCCACCACCGCGCCATAACCGCCTGTGCCGGCTTCCACATAACTTAAATAGACCCCGCGATTCTGGGCAAACTGTGGATGCAGCGCGACATCACCCAAACCGCCCTGCCCGCCATAGGCAACTTTGGGGACACCTTTAACCTCAAGCAGCAGTTTATTGCTCGGGTTAAACAATTTGAGTCGTCCACGCTTTTCAGTAATTAACAAGCGGCCATCGGGCAGCTCAGCCATCGCCCACGGTTCCTGTAAGCGCGCCACCCGTTCCAGCTGATAAGACTGGCTGGTCTTGCTAGTTTCACTGCTTTGGGCGGCTTTCGCTGAATTGGCAGGCTCGGTCTGGGCATTACATCCGGTGGTTAATCCTGCGATGAGCAATGCCGCAGGCCAGGTCAAATATTGTTGTAGTTTTGCCATGACATTTCCTAAAACAGAACAGACAATACTTTGATTGTAGCCCAAAGCCAGTTTTGACCAAGAACACTTGCGTAACCTGCCGGACTTTGTCCGTTTTAGCTTACACCGAATGAAGACAATTGAGGCTAGGAGCAAACCTAGAATTTTCGTATTCTAAATTCATCAGGAAACAGGACGTTTCCCAAACGGAAAACAACAATAATTAGTTTGCGCACCAGGATCGTGAGGTACGACAGGAGTTATACCTAAAGCACGAAATACGAAGAAACCCCGTCAGGATGATGGGGTTTCTTTTTATCTGTGGTTTTTGTTTTCTTAATGCCATAAAAAAGCCCCCAATCTATGGAGGCTTTTTTCATTTAATACCAATTAGGCTTTGGCAATCGCCGCTTTGCCTGCTTTAATCTGTTCTGCTTCATCTTCACTCATGATCAGCGCCACGGCAATTGCGGTAATCAATACCGGTAAACCGACAGCAATAAAGTTGAAGTGTGCTGGCAGGTTCATACCGAGTAAGCCACCAATCAGGATTGGTCCAACAATCGCACCCATACGGCCAATTGCAGATGACCAGCCAATTCCGGTTGAACGTACTGCCAGTGGATAGTATTGCGCCACATAACTATACAGCAACATTTGTGAACCGATTGACGCTGCACCCGCCAAGAATACCAAGATGTACAGCAAGAACTGGTTTGACTGGAAGCCCATCAGACTCATCACAATCGCGCCCATAATCCCCAGGAACATCAACACCGGTTTCAGATGGAAACGGTCAGCCAGAATACCACCGCCGACAATACCAACCACGGCACCCACGTTCATCACCATCATGAACATCAGACTATTGTCCATTGAATAGCCTGCCGCCATCATCAGTTTAGGCAACCAGCTGCTTAAGGCGTACATGGTCAGCAAGCAGGTAAAGAACGCTAACCAGAACAATAAGGTGTTTAACGCACGGCCACGTTTGAACAGGCTTACCACGTTGGCTGCTTCCGGCACATCGACCTGATGCAGTTCAAATTTGGTTTCATTGCTAATCTGCACTTCTGGGGCCAAGCGGGCCATGATTGGACGCGCCTGTTCCTGCTTGTTCTCTTTCACAATAAACATCAGCGATTCAGGCAGGAATTTCCAGATAATTGGCAACAGCAACAGTGGAATACCGGCAATAAAGAACATGATTTCCCAGCCAAAGCTTGGGGTTAACCAGGCACCCAATAATGCTGCCATCACACCACCCACTGCATAACCACTAAACATGGTGGTCACCAGCGTACTACGCATGTTCTTTGGCGCGTATTCAGAGGTTAAAGCCACCAGGTTAGGCATCACCCCACCAATCCCTAAACCGGCCAGGAAGCGTAAAATACCGAATTCTGTCGGATTAGAAGCAAAGCCACCTGCGAAGGTTAGACCACTGAATAACACAATACAGATCATGATGACTTTTTTACGGCCAATTTTGTCGGCCAGCGAGCCGAAAATCATGGCACCGAACATCATCCCTGCCAATGCAGTACTGGCCAGCATACCGGCTTGCACCGCACTTAAGCCCCACTCGTCCATTAATAAAGGCAATACCACACCATTAATGGCTAAATCATAACCATCAAATAAAATGATCAGTAGACACCATGCCACTACATTAAAATGAAATGGTTTAAATTTTGCGTGATCAATGACATCATTTACGTTAATAGTTTGATGTGTCATTCCTCACCTCCTGTGAGTCTGTGTTTCAGTGAACTTCCATAGCAACCCATAATGAAGACCCTCATTTCGAGCCTTCTTCATCCACACTTTGCTAGTGGAGTAGATGGTGCAACTTTCACACAATTTACAGAAAATAAGAATTGAACATTAGTCTACAATCCTATTAATAATTAAAGTTTTATATATTATTCTCATTAGACATAAGTTTTATTTTGCTTTATTAAGCACACAAATTCCTCGCATAAAAAAATCCCCCTGCTGTTTAAGCTCGGGGGATTTTGAATAATGAGCTGGCGATGACTTACTCTCACATGGGTAACCCCACACTACCATCAGCGCTAAGAGGTTTCACTTCTGAGTTCGGGAAGGGATCAGGTGGTTCACTCTTGCTATTGTCGCCAGCACAACTG
>NZ_VPBT01000052.1:0-1394 GCF_013418555.1 Acinetobacter sp. YH12134
TAATGCCAGTCAGTTAAGCAAATTTTAGTAAAATGTAGTAAAAATGAGTGTATGTAAATACGCTCATTTTTTTATGTCTTTATCTGAACATTTAGAATCCACTCTTGAACATTCTCTCCCATCACTCAACCATTTTTGTGAACTTATTGATTTAAATTGGATTGAAACAAGCCTGCATCAAACAGGTAAGGCATCAATCAGAAGGAGAAAATTACCTGCTGAGCATGTGGTTTGGCTTGTTATTGGGCTTGCCTTGTTTCGCAATCAACCCATCAGCTATGTGGTAGAGCAATTAAACCTCGTGTTTGGTACAACAGAATATTGTGTTCCTAGTGCAGCAGTCCAAGCACGACAACGTTTAGGACAAGAGCCTTTAAGTACCTTATTCTCTCTGCTCAGCCAAGCATGGTTTGATGAAACACAGCAACAATATTCAAGCTTTCAAGGACTTAGCATATGTGCTGTTGATGGGGTGGTTTGGTCTATGCCGCTGACCGAAGAGAACTTTAATCATTTTGGCTCATCTAAAGGTAAAACTGCTGTAGCACCTTACCCACAAGTGAGAGCCACGTGCCTAGTCAATACCAATACCCATGAAATCATAGATGCCCAAATAGGCAGTATGGATCAGGGTGAACTCACATTAGGAAATCAATTATCTCCTCCGGCACAAAGTATTACATTATTTGATCGAGCTTATTTCTCTGCTGATTTTCTAATAGGGTGGCAAACACGTGCAGAATCAAGTCATTGGCTGATGCGAGCAAAAGATAATTTACGTTATGAAATTATTAAACGGAATTCCCCACATGATTTTCATATCAGGATGCCAATATCAGCTAGAGCCAAGAAACTTAACCCAACGTTAGGGGATTATTGGGAGGCACGTTTGATTGAAGTTGAGCAGGCAGGAAAAATCAGACGTTACATTACTTCATTATTAGATTCAAAGACATACCCACTTATAGCCTTGGCAAAGTTATATGCTCAGCGTTGGGAAATTGAAATGTGTTACCGAGAAATTAAAAGCAATTTACAGAAAGGTAAGCTCTTAAGAAGCAAGCAACCAGACTTAATTTATCAAGAATTATGGGGTGTCTTGATTGCTTATAATGTTCTAAGAAGACAAATGAAATATATGGCTCAACGAGCTAAAGTAAGTCCTTTGAGAATCAGTTTTCATATTGCATCTATCGCTATTCTTAATTTACTCAGATTCGACTCTTTGGCTTCTGCAGGTAATCTCCCCAAACATCTGGAAAGTTTAATGGAGAAATCTGATAGATATGTTTTACCTGAGAGACGGATGAGGAGTTATCCAAGGGTTGTAAAAGGAAAACCTCAAAAATACCCAAGAAAAAGCCAGTCAATCTCTTAACTGACTGGCATTACTC
>NZ_VPBT01000053.1:0-1392 GCF_013418555.1 Acinetobacter sp. YH12134
TAATGCCAGTCAGTTAAGAGATTGACTGGCTTTTTCTTGGGTATTTTTGAGGTTTTCCTTTTACAACTCTTGGGTAACTCCTCATCCGTCTCTCAGGTAAAACATATCTATCAGATTTCTCCATTAAACTTTCCAGATGTTTGGGTAGATTACCTGCAGAAGCCAAAGAGTCGAATCTGAGTAAATTAAGAAGGGTAATAGATGCAATATGAAAACTGATCCTCAACGGGCTTACTTTGGCACGTTGAGCCATATATTTCATTTGTCTTCTTAGAACATTATAAGCAATCAAGACACCCCATAATTCTTGATAAATTAAGTCTGGCTGTTTGCTCCTTAAGTGCTTACCTTCCTGTAAATTGCTTTTAATTTCTCGGTAACACATCTCTATCTCCCAACGTTGAGCATATAACTTTGCTAAAGTTCGAGCTGGATATGTCTTTGAATCTAATAATGAAGTGATATAACGGCGGATTTTTCCTGCCTGCTCAACTTCAATTAAACGTGCTTCCCAGTAATCTCCTAATGCTGGATTAAGTTTTTTGGCTCTTGCTGATATTGGCATCCTGATATGAAAATCATGTGGGGAATTCCGTTTAATTATGTCATAACGTAAATTATCTTTAGCTCGCATAAGCCAATGGCTTGATTCTCCACGTGTTTGCCAGCCTATTAAAAAATCAGCAGAGAAATAAGCTCGATCAAACAAAGTAATACTTTGTGCTGGAGGAGATAATTGATTTGCTAATGTGAGTTCACCTTGATCCATACTGCCTATTTGGGCATCTATGATTTCATGAGTATTGGTATTCACTAGACACGTGGCTCTAACTTGTGGGTAAGGTGCTACAGCAGTTTTACCTTTAGATGAGCCAAAATGATTAAAATTCTCCTTGGTCAGTGGCATAGACCAAACCACCCCGTCAACAGCACATACACTAAGACCTTGAAAGGTTGAATATTGTTGTTGTGATTCATCAAACCATGCTTGGCTGATTAAGGAGAATAAGGCAGCTAAGGGTTCTCGACCTAAACGTTGTCGAGCTTGGACAGCTGCACTAGGAACACAATAATCTGTTGTACCAAACACGAGTTTTAATTGTTCTACCACATAGCTGATGGGTTGATTGCGAAACAAGGCAAGCCCAAGAACAAGCCAAACCACGTGCTCAGCAGGTAATTTTCTCCTTCTGATCGATGCCTTACCTGTTTGATGCAGGCTTGTTTCAATCCAATTTAAATCAATAAGTTCACAAAAATGGTTGAGTGATGGGAGAGCATGTTCAAGAGTGGATTCTAAATGTTCAGATAAAGACATAAAAAAATGAGCGTATTTACATACACTCATTTTTACTACATTTTTCTAATATTTGCTTAACTGACTGGCATTAC
>NZ_VPBT01000054.1:0-1250 GCF_013418555.1 Acinetobacter sp. YH12134
AGAAACCTTTGCACGAATAAACACACAAAAGTTCATTAAATTGGTATAATACAATAAAATCAATCACCTAGCAAAAAACACGACTATGGCATGGAAACAAACAGGGCAACTCTCCCTAGCAGACAGTCTCATTAACGCTCACAAAGCCATCGAAGAATTAGATGAACTACACAACCTAATTGACTGGCAAACTATCGAGCAAACCTTACGCCACGTTCATAGCAGTGAGCGTGGGGAATCTGCCTTTCACCCTGTCATCATGTTTAAAGTATTACTCTTACAAAAACTCTATAACCTATCGGATCCAGCCATGGAAAAACAACTGGCACGAGACTTACTATTTCGTCGCTTTGTTGGCCTATCATTAACGGATGATGTACCCGACCATAGCACCATTTGGCGATACCACAAACACCTAGGTGAGCTTAGACTGATTGAACCATTGTTCAACCAAATCAATGAGCAACTAGCCCAACAAAACATTTTTATCAAAGCGGGCAGTGTCAGCATCATCGATGCCAGTATCGTTGAAGCTAAAAACAAACGACCTAAGAAAGGCAAACACACCGACAATACCCAAGATAACGAAGCCGCCTATGTCAGTAAAAAAGACAGTACAGGTAAAGTAAAAACCACCTACGGCTTTAAAATTCATCTCAACTGTGATGAAGACAGCTTTGTCAAAAAGGTTGAAACTACCCCTGCCAATGTCCATGATTCCCAATGTTTTACCACGCTGTTAACAGATGATGAATCAGCCGTGTATGCTGACAGTGCGTATAAAAGCCAAGCCCATGATGACTACCTTGCCGAGCATGAACCACCGATAAAAAATCATATTCATGATAGAGCATGGCGCAATACACCCTTAACCGAACAGCAAAAACGCAATAATACCCAAAAGAGCCAAACTAGAAACACCGTTGAGCGGGTCTTTGGACATTTTAAACTGCATTATGGGATGAGCAAAGCTCGTCATTTAGGGTTAATGCAATTTCATACCAGCACTTTGCTTGCAAGCATGGTGCATAATTTAAAAACTGCCCTAAGCTTGAAACGAAAATACGGACTCGCCTAGGGTTATTGTGTCTGTTGGTTAGTAAGCTCAGCCAATAGACACAAATTTAACAACCATTTGGAGATTTTATCCATGATTTAGCCATTGTTTTGCTTATTTCATTGCCATTCTTTGTTTTTTTTCGGTTTGGTGGTATGCCTCGAGCAAAGGGGCTGTTTCGTGCAAAGGTCTC
>NZ_VPBT01000055.1:0-1235 GCF_013418555.1 Acinetobacter sp. YH12134
TTCTTGACTCAAGCATTAATGCAGTACGATCTTCAAAGTTAAGATGATGGTATGACAATTTTATATACTCCATAAACCCTTTAAATTAATTAGGTGGTTTATGTCGCACTTCAAGTTTTACTCTGCCTATGTATGATAAAGTGGAAAGTATAAATGAATAAAATTATCAACTTATTGGTTTCAGATCATATATTTGCACTCTTTGCTTTTGGTTTCTTATTCTTTATTCTGTTGTGGGTCTTCTTCATAAGCCTTTATATTTATAGCAATATTTATCTAAAAGGAATTTGCAAAATTTTATATAAGAATGAGAAACGATTTACAAGATTGATGGAGCCCTTTGATTTCTTTCATTTGAGTATGTTGCCCAGTGCCTATTGGAGAGAAATATCAAATATAAAGTTTAATACTTCATTTAAAGCTTACTATGGGAATAATGTATATCAAAAAATAGGTGATTCCCAATTAAAAGAAATGTTGAAAAATTATCCCGTATTTTTTTATCTACATTATTTGATCATTGTGTCAGGTATTTTGGGAACACTTTTGCTGTTATTGGGTTTTATTGCGGATCAGTATTTTTAAAAAATTTAGAGTTTTATTGAAAACCGAGCTTAATGTCTCGGTTTTTTTCTTAAAAAAGCAGGTTATGTGTCTATTGCTACGGATATTGTAGGTTCGAGCATAAAAGTGTATGAAGCTGCACCAGAGGATAAAGCAAGAACAACAGTTGTTGAGACTGCTAAAGTTGGTGCTGGTATTGGTTTTGGAATTTATGCAAGTTATTTAATTGTCGGATTTGCGACAGATGGAACAGGATTAATTGTTATTGGTATTGTTGCTGCTGGAGCTGCTATTGCCGCTAAAGGTACATCTGAGATTGCAGGTCACTATGCTGGTAAATCATACGATTTAGTTGAAAAAGTTATGGAAAATAAATGATAGAGTTTATTATTAAGTTATATAAAACTGAACCTACAACATTCATCGGAATGGTCGGGCTTTTATTCTTTATTTTATTGTGGATCTTCTTCATAAGTCTTTATATCTATACCAATATTTATCTAAAAGGAATTTGTAAAATTATATATAAGGATGAGAGAAAATTTCTCTGTACACGACAAAAATAGATAACTCATTGAAATAATGTCACAATAATTGTTTTCTAACGACGAATACTATGACACATCTCAATGAGTTATATCTTATCTTAAACAAATCTCTAAAATGGAACA
>NZ_VPBT01000056.1:0-1145 GCF_013418555.1 Acinetobacter sp. YH12134
GTTCAAATGGCGATTCAGCGTTTAATTGGTTTTGGGAAAAAAGAAGAGTTTAAGGAAATTTTGGCAATTTTAAGAAGGCAGAACCCTGATAGGATAAGGGTTCTGTGAAATTTGTCGTGTACAGAGAGAAAATTTAAAAGACTAATGGAACCATTTGATTTCTTTTATTTGAGTATGTTTCCCAGTGCTTACTGGAGAGAAATATCAAATATAAAATTTAATACCTCATTTAAAGCTTTTTATGGGAATGATAGATATCACAAAATAGCTGATTCACAGCTAAAAGAAATGTTGAAAAATTATCCCTTATTCTTTTATTTACATTATTTGGTTATTGTGTCAGGTATTTCAGGTACATTCCTCCTATTTTTTGCATACTTTTTAGAACAGTATCTTTAAAATTTAGAGTTCTATTGAAAACCGAGCTTAATGTCTCGGTTTTTTTCTGGAATGTGGCAGGTGAGCCTACAAACATAGTGAATGAAAAATAATTGCTAAAATATGCTAACCAAATACTTTCGAACATAATCTACTATTCATCGAATGCTAGAGTCTTACATTTACCTTTACAGCACCACGCAGAAATACGCATAAAATCCTAATCAAATGTATATAGGGTAAGGCTTACGAGATACTTTGAACCGTACCGGGTTTGTCGGAGACTTTTTATTTAAGTTAGGCCACCTGACCTAACGGGTTAATCTTATCATAGTACATTGCTTCAAAATCAAAAGGTGATACATAACCCAATGCACTATGTACACGCTTTTTATTGAACCAATCTACCCAGTTTAGTGTCGCAAGTTGTACATCCGCTAAACCTTGCCAATCTGCTTTTAAATATTCAATCACCTCTGTTTTGTATAAGCCATTCACCGTTTCAGCCAAAGCATTATCGTATGAATCACCAGTTGTACCGACTGATGCTCGTAAATTTGCAGCTTCTAAACGATTGGTATAGCGAATAGAAAGATATTGAACACCTCTATCGGAATGATGAATCACATTCTTTGGCATGCCTCGATCGTGCAATGCTTGCTCCAATGCACCAAGCACCATATCTGTATTCATCCGTGTCGATACTTTCCATCCAACAATTGCTCGTGAGAACACATCAATAATAAAGGCGGTATAGATCCAGCCTG
>NZ_VPBT01000057.1:0-1130 GCF_013418555.1 Acinetobacter sp. YH12134
TTCTTAAAATTGCCAAAATTTCCTTAAACTCTTCTTTTTTCCCAAAACCAATTAAACGCTGAATCGCCATTTGAACATAGTCTAAACCATAGCGAAATAAACTCATTGAGAGTCGTCCATGCTTCTTTATTTTTATCGCTTTTTTTTGATCATGTTGCCATTCACCCGTTAAGTAACACCAACAGAAGCTTATAGCTAACACCGCAATCAATTTTTTCACTCGTCTAGGGTCTGTCAAGCGCGTATTTTCAAGATTAAACCCGCGTCCTTTGAGACAACTGAATAAGGTTTCAATTTCCCAGCGTAATGCATAATCCTGAATAGCATTGGCATTAAACTGAGGAGAAACGACGAGTAAAAGCTCTCCATTTTCTAACTGTAGTGCACTTATATATAGTTTCACCCGACCAACCAAAATCCGTCGTTTACGACATTCAATTTGACCAACTTTAAGATGGCGAAATAAATCACTAATTTTATGATTCTTTCCTAAATGATTGGTGACAATGAAGTTTTTTTAACACGAATGCAGAAGTTGATGTCTTGTTCAATTAACCATGTAAACCACTGCTCACCGATAAACTCTCTGTCTGCGAACACATTCACAATACGGTCTTTACCAAAAATGGCTATAAAGCGTTGAATCAAAGCAATACGCTCTTTCGTATCTGAATTTCCACGTTTATTAAGCAATGTCCAAAGGATAGGTATCGCTATTCCACGATAAACGATTGCGAGCATCAGGATATTAATATTTCGTTTTCCCCATTTCCAATTGGTTCTATCTAAAGTCAGTTGCACTTGGTCGAATGAAAACATATTGAAAATCAACTGAGAAATTTGACGATAATCAAAATACTGACCTGCAAAGAAGCGCTGCATACGTCGATAAAATGATTGTGGTAAACACTTGATGGGCAAGGCTTTAGATGCAGAAGAAAGATTACATGTTTGCTTTAAAATAATCACAAGCATGATGAGCGCAAAGCACTTTAAATGTGACTTGTTCCATTTTAGAGATTTGTTTAAGATAAGATATAACTCATTGAGATGTGTCATAGTATTCGTCGTTAGAAAACAATTATTGTGACATTATTTCAATGAGTTATCTATTTTTGTCGTGTACAGAG
>NZ_VPBT01000058.1:0-1100 GCF_013418555.1 Acinetobacter sp. YH12134
CAGGGCCAGCTGTTTCGCAGCAGCGGTATTATCACCGCAGCCGCGCAAGGCCAGAGTGATGGCTCTCTCACCCTCTATAAACTTACGCTAGAAGATCCAACCGCACTCTGGCATAAACGCCGTAACAGCCGCGTGTTTATGAATAAAAGCGTGCGTGAGGTCAGTGAAATTCTGTTTAAAGAATGGCAAAACAAAAGCCCACTCTTTGCCGCCAGCCTGACCCTGGACTTAACCGGACTGACCCAGGAACTGGATGTGCGTCCTTTTATCATGCAGTCCAATGAAACCGACTATGACTTTTTGACCCGGCTCTGGCGCAGTGAAGGCATTAACTGGCTGATTGATGAAGCCCAGTTACAGGTCGTACATTCCAGCAGCCCGATACAGGCCCAGAAACTGCGCCTGATTGATGACAACAGCCAGTACAGTGCCTTAAACCGCCGCAGCATTCGTTTTCATCGCTCCAGTGCCACCGAACAATTAGATAGCATCACCCAGTTGATTGCCCAGCGCAGCCTGCAACCGACGGCCGTACATTTACAGCGCTGGCAGTCGGATAGCCTGAGCCAGGAAGAAGGTGCCGGTTCAGTGCAAAGCAAACACCAGCACAGTCATAATCAGGACAATGCCAGCTTAAGCCTGGAACAAGCCTGGCAGATCAGCCCGGCCTGGATGCAGGATTTAAATGGTGAAGACCAGGCCACAGCCTCTTCCAACAACCAGCTGGACAAGCTGAACCAGAACCTCAGTCACTACCACGACCTGCAATCCAAATACTTCAGCGCGCATTCCACCGTCCGTGATGCCCAGGTTGGCTACTGGTTTGAACTGAATGAACACCCGGAAATTGACCAGCACAGCGCAGCCGACAAAGAATTTCTAATTACCGGCAAACAGTTCTATAACCAGAACAACTTACCCAAAGACCTCAATCAGCAGATTAACCAGCTACTCAGTCAAAGCCACTGGCATAGCCATTTTAGTTTTCAACAAAAACAACACCCGGATGAACGTCAAGGCAATACCTTAACCTTACAACGTCGCAACATCCATACGGTACCGGAATACCACCCACTACAGCACCGACCGGCGGCTCATCC
>NZ_VPBT01000059.1:0-1016 GCF_013418555.1 Acinetobacter sp. YH12134
TTAATTATAGTGGTTCAATTATTGGCCCAATGTATGATGGAAAATATCTTCTGCAAGTTCTTCAAGAAAAACTTGGAGAAACTCGTGTGCATCAAGCTTTGACAGAAGTTGCCATCTCAAGCTTTGACATCAAAACAAATAAGCCAGTAATATTCACTAAGTCAAATTTAGCAAAGTCTCCAGAATTGGATGCTAAGATGTATGACATATGCTATTCCACAGCAGCAGCTCCAATATATTTTCCTCCACATTACTTTGCTACTAATACTAGTAATGGAGATCAATATGACTTCAATCTTGTTGATGGCGATGTTGCTGCTGTTGATCCGTCGTTATTATCCATTAGCGTTGCAACGAGACTTGCACAAGAGGATCCAGCATTTTCTTCAATTAAGTCATTGGATTACAAGCAAATGTTGTTGCTCTCATTAGGCACTGGCACTAATTCAGAGTTTGATAAAACATATACAGCAGAAGAGGCAGCTAAATGGGGTCCTCTACGATGGATGTTAGCTATACAGCAAATGACTAATGCAGCAAGTTCTTACATGACTGATTATTACATTTCTACTGTTTTTCAAGCTCGTCATTCACAAAACAATTACCTCAGGGTTTAAGAAAATGCATTAACAGGCACAACTACTGAAATGGATGATGCGTCTGAGGCTAATATGGAATTATTAGTACAAGTTGGTGAAACATTATTGAAGAAACCAGTTTCCAAAGACAGTCCTGAAACCTATGAGGAAGCTCTAAAGAGGTTTGCAAAATTGCTCTCTGATAGGAAGAAACTCCGAGCAAACAAAGCGTCTTATTAATTCAAGGTCTCGGGTTGTAGTGGTAACCTTACTATGCTAAATAATAAGCGCTTGCAATATTTATGATTGCACGCATTTAAGTATTTCAACCTCAAAATAAAAGGAGTTTGAGGGATAAATTTCAATAGAAATGTCTCTCTATGTAATGTGTGCTTGGATTATGTAACCTTTTGGTTGTGTTAAATATTTAAGATCGGA